>CAVKHB010000270.1:0-2025 GCA_963656005.1 Coriobacteriaceae bacterium | reverse complement strand
GGGTAAGTGTAGCACAGAGGGATAAAAAATTTTTCGTAATGATTAATTGAAATAACCCCGCCTCAAACGAAGTTTATAAATGACTAGAAAAGAGCAGGATTTAACCTGCAAATTCAAATAGCGTAGAAGAAAGTTGCTGAAAATCAGGAAGATAACACAATTTTAGAAATTGCACAATCTTCCTTCAAAAATGCAATTTTTCAAACGCTAGGGGTTCCTTATTGTCTTTTAACAAGGGGGTTAAAAAGTTTAAATAACACGGCAAGCCGCTAAGATAAATGAGGAAGAAGTAAGAAGCCCCGCAATTAAATAATTGGTACTCCTGAATGAAGTTTGACAACACGGTGAAGTTGTTGTTAAAAATGAAAATCTACTTCGGTTTGACCAATTACCCACAAATTAAACGAGGGGATAATATGCCCAATTTTAAATGTTTTTACACTCAATCGTAATAAAAATGCAAATTTATAGAAGTGTTTCGCAGAAGCAATATTTTGCTGGTGAGTCAATGAGGTGTTTTACTGTAAATGACTATGAGATGTATTTACAATCAAGAAACACCTCTTCTGCTTTAGAAGAAAAAGCTAGAAAGAAAGAAATCTTTAAAACAAAGATATTAAATAAAAAAAGGCAACTAGGAAGAGAGCTAACTAAAGATGAGCAACAGAAAATCTTTAGGAGTGTATATTACACTAGTCAACTTCAAAAGACTAAGTCTGCAGAGGAGAAGAAAGAAGAGTATAAAAAGAAGCTTGCTAAATGTGAATATATAAAGGGAAAAAAACTTACTCCAGCAGAATACAAAATAATACGTGATAGGGTTTATAAAACTAATAAGCCAAAGAAGAAATCACAAGAAAGAAAAAAGATATATCGTAATTTCTAATTACAGTATTTATTTATAAGGCAACATAACAGTTGTCTTTTTTTTTCTTCCTCTACATTTCTAGCCTAATACTTTTTAGAAAACTCATCAACAAGGTTACAAGATAACAAATTAGCATAGAAAGAAAAAAAAAGAAGAAGAGAAAAAGAAGGTAGCGTAATAGAGTGAGGAAGAAAAAGAAAAGAAAGACAACATATGACATTACACACAATAATCTGTTGTGGTGAGCAGACTGTATAAAAAAATAACTATGCAGATTTCTCCGCATAGTTTTACAGTCCTGCAAGTCCGCAGAGGACTACAAGGATAGTTATTGACATTATCAACATCAATACAAATTCTGCTGCATCAGTTAAAGTCCATTTCATAGTAGTATTTTTTTTACATTCAACATTCAAAGAAAAAAGACAGCAGTGGATTTCTCCACCGCTGTCGTTGCAATGCCTAGAATGTTTAGAGTGCCAAGGTCTCCCAAGAGCCTTCACCAGGACGGCAAATCTTGTAAGTCCCAGACTCCAATTCAACGACATTAAGGTTTTTGGCTTCCTTGACCAGTTCGGCAGCACTCATTGCTTCGAGATTGCTCGAAAAAGCAGCAAATGCAGCAACATCACCTTTGTGGTCAATCAAGGCAACACTCTGTGGTGCATCAAACTCAACACCATCTTTGCCTACTGCCTTGTGAGCAGGAACCAACTTTGCAGTTTGACCATTCACCCACGCAAGGAAACTCATCGAATTTTTGATACCTACAGTATTCATTGTCTCTCTGGCCTCAATATATACCAGCATGCACCGATAAACAACATAAAACTGCAAATGCTCGGTGAACACATATTGCAGTTAGCTGGTCAAAAACAACCAGCCAAGAAATATGAAATGAGATGAAAAGACTTTTACTCTACTACAATCTCACTCTCCCACTTTTTATTTTCTCATCTACATCCAACCGCACCACATTATAGATAACTCCTTGTAGATATTTGTCCTCTTTCTTACTCTCTCTGCTGTTGAACCGCAGGGTCTTTTTCTTCATAACATTTAATCTACTGCATTTCATTCTACTCAAGGGGGGCCCCAGCAGCATTACATGACATCACTGCATTCAGTGGCGGGGGAGAGACCCAACAAGACAACTG
>CAVKHB010000269.1:0-2028 GCA_963656005.1 Coriobacteriaceae bacterium | reverse complement strand
TTATAAACCATACTCCCATGGGACGCTGGCTGCATTCCGGCAATGATAGAAGAAACGGTAGACTTTCCGCTTCCGTTTTCCCCTATTAGCCCATAGACCTTACCTCTTTCAAGAGAAAAAGAAACATCCTTCAGCGCAACCGTCACGCCAAAGTTTTTATACATGTTTCTCACCTCAAGTAGAACTTCCTGCTCAATAGCTTGCATAAGAAATACCTCTCATCTACTACTAAGCCTAAAGCACCAAATATTAGCTGTAAATTGCATTTTCTTCATAAAATTATTGCAAATTTTGCCAACATCATGGAAAATAAAAATGGCACACGGCAAAGCGGGGGCAAAGCGGAGGCACAAAAAAGGCAAAAAAGAGGTATTAAATGGAATTTGACATCAGAAAAGGCAATTATCTATTCAAGCACACAATAGACCTAGAACCAGATAACAACCGCGAGAATTTCAGAGAACACTACCACGCAAGCTACGAATTACTTTACTTCATCCGCGGCAAAGCCGACTTCACGCTGCGCCAACAAATCTACCACCTACAAGCCAACAGCCTACTTCTCATCAAGCCGGGCGACTACCACAATATCATCATCAAAGAAATCTCCCCCTACGAACGCATGGTCCTTCGCTTCTCCCCCAGCAAAATCCCCGCCGAGCTCAACGCCAAACTCTCCACCAGCTCCAACGTCTTTGAAATCCAGAACACCATCCTAGAACGCGAATTTCTCCAACTAGACAGATATGCCGATATTATTGACCCCGTAATCAAAGAGAAAGTCTTCTTTGCAGAACTGATTATCATCCTCTTGCTCTTAACAACTTCTGACAATTTGAGAAAAAAAGAAGATAAAATTAACACTTCAGTTGCGCGCATAATTGAATGTATAGACTCCAACCTCATACACATTCAAACAATAGAGGACATAGCAACAAAACTCAGAATGTCCCCTTCTACAATAAACAAGGTATTCTTGAAGCACATGCAAACCCCAGTTATGAGCTATGTAAGAACTCAAACATGTATGATGGCAAAAAACCGCATGATATCTGGCGTACCAGCAAATGAAGCGGCCCTGCAATCAGGTTTTGAATACTACTCCACCTTCTACAGGGCCTATAAAAACGTATTTGGCGTTGCACCAACGCAACTTTGAAAAGGCAACTTTGAAAATGAAATCTTAAGACAACAACGTCCTATCTGAGAGAATCTCATCCCCGCTGGCCTTGGCAAATTCCTGCATAAGAGCAGAAACAGTGAGATTTTTCTTCTCCTCTCCGCTTATATCCAAAATAATCTTTCCATTGTGCATCATTAAAAGCCTATTGCCGTAGCGAATAGCATCTCTCATGTTGTGCGTTACCATCAAAGTCATAAGATGATTTTCTTCAACAATTTGATCCGACAAAGACAAAACCTTGTCAGCAGTCCTAGGATCCAAAGCAGCAGTGTGCTCATCCAAAAGAAGAAGCTTAGGCCTATTCATTGTAGCCATAAGCAAGGTCAAAGCCTGTCTTTGACCACCAGAAAGAAGTTTAACCTTTGTTGTAAGCCTATCTTCCAAGCCCAAACCCAGAGTGGAAAGAAGGCTCTTATACTCCTCTCGCTCCTGTTTTGTAATACCAACGCTAAGACCCCTCTTTTGTCCTCTGCGCTTAGCAAGAGCAAGATTTTCCTCAATTTGCATATTACCAGCTGTGCCCATCATAGGATCCTGGAAAACCCTACCAATGATAGCAGCACGCTTGTATTCACACAAATTGGTAACATCAACTCCATCAACAGCTATAGTGCCATCATCAACAGGCCATACACCAGCAATAGCGTTTAGCAAGGTAGACTTCCCAGCTCCATTACCACCAATTATGGTGACAAAATCACCATCCTTAAGTTGTAAATTTAAACCGTTAAAAACAACCTTCTTGTTAATGGTATTGGGTAAAAAAGTTTTATGTAGATTTGTAATCTCAAGCATAGCAAACTCCTTAATGTGACTTAATGCACACCCTTAATGCGCACCCTTAA
>CAVKHB010000268.1:0-2077 GCA_963656005.1 Coriobacteriaceae bacterium | reverse complement strand
GACTTGGTGTCAAACAGCTTGAGGAAAACCCATGGCAGGTTCTTAAGCACCAGTATCCAAAGTACTCCACAATAACTGGAACCGTTTCCAACGTTACAGAATATGGCGTATTTGTTAAGGTTATTGGAGACATTGAGGGTCTTATTCCAAAGTTTGCTCTTGTTGGACCAGATGAGGTTTATACTGATGAAGTTCTTAAGAGATTCAACGTTGGTGATCCTATTACAGCAATGGTTCTTGATGTTGTTCCACAGCAGCAGAAGCTTTCTCTCTCAATTAAGGAGCTGAAGAAGCGTGATCAGCAGTCTGAAGTAGCTAAGTACATGTCAAATTCTGATGATGATGACCACGTTACAATTGCAGATCTAATTTCTTCACGTGAGGAGAAATAAGAATGAAAAAGAAGCTAAAAGAGGAGAAGACCGTAGAGCAGAAACTCATAAGCGGTATCTCCACATTCTTTGAAAAGAACCTAAAGACGGTCATCATTGCAGCTATTGCAGTTGTAGTTGTTGTTCTTGCAGTTGTAATAATTGTCACTGCTACCTCTAATTCTAAAGATTCAGCTCAGATTAAGATTTCTGAGATGGAAGAGAAGTACTCAGCACTTCTTGTTGCTGAAGATCCAGATTGGGACTCTTTTGAGACAGAAGTCTCTGCTATGGTTAAAAATTCTTCTTACCCATCTGTTAAGGCTTCATATCTTCTTGGCTTGGCTCACTATGATCAGGCCGAATATGCAGAAGCTAGAGATGCCTTCCAGAAAGCTTATGAGCTTAACAAGAAGATTTACCTTGCTCCACTTGCACTTGTAAACGAAGCTGCTTGTGAAGAAGCTCTTGGTAATTACCCTGCCGCACTTTCTCTTTACAGCACTATTGTTTCTGATTATGCAGAAAGTGGGGTAGCTCCAAAAGCATTGTTCAATGCTGGTAGAATTTACTACGAGCAGGGTAATATGGAACTTGCCAAGACTTATTTTGAGCAGGTTTCAACCGATTATCCAAACTCTGAATACGGCAAGCTTGGTAAAAACCTGGCAAACGTACTTTGAGCATACCTTAAGGGGTTAAACTGACATGAAAATGTCATACAGACACCGTTCACCAATTCTCATGATGGCTAAAACGGTGTCTGTTTTTATTTGTATTTGCTTGAGCTTGAGCTCCTGTGGCATTCCTACATACTGGCAGCCAGAAAATTCTACTGTAATTGTAAAAAATAGTAGCTCAGAAGACACCGAAATTGATTTCACGACTAAAGTTGAATTTTATTCTGGTGACGATGGCTCCAATGCTCCAGAACTTGGTCTGGCCTTCTGAAACACAACACAGCTCAAGTTTTGACACTGAGCTGGTGAAAACCTTCAATTCGGATTACAGAGGCTCCGTTCCAAACGGTCATTCTCTCTCATGCGAGAATAACAAAGCCGTGTGGTCCTTCACTGTAAGCGATATTTCCTACGACGTCTATGCCTTTACGTCCATCTCAGGTAGCGCCATCTCTGCACCAAATTACACCAAATCCCTCACTTCTAATACCGATTTCTCTAAGTCCTTTTCTCTGAAACTTAACTCCGATATTAATGGGGTAGAGCTATATACTGATGGAGTTTTGGATGGAACCTTGAGCTTTGGATTAGAAGATTTATCTCCTTTACAAGAATCAAGTTATGTTCATGTCTATGCAGCTCTTAGCGGTCAAGGGGCAAACTATAGTAACATCTATTGGTCCAATTTGACTTATGTTGGGTCTTTTTCTAATTTCAATACAGAGGTTACGGAGAATACTTCAACCAATGATTAAACAACAATCAGAGGCACTAGCATTTCATCTTCAGTTAAGCCTGCATGAATGCCAACAAATTCGTGTTCCGATTTCTCTATAGCTAGAGAGTATTTATCCGTTGCAACAGCAATTAAATCTCCAACAAGTTCATTCACCATGGGATGAGGGTTTGCATTTCCAAGTAGACCACTTTCAAGGAAACTCTTTTTGTCATAAAGAATAAAGTATCTATCTAAGTGCTGTTTTTTGAATTCCTTTTTGAAGGTTTCAATTTTGCCATCTTTAATAT
>CAVKHB010000267.1:0-2082 GCA_963656005.1 Coriobacteriaceae bacterium | reverse complement strand
TATTAAGTGTCTTGGTCAATGAAACACAAATGGAGTATAATGGCAGCGGGAGGCTTTTGCAAAATGAAAAAGTGGATTTTAGTTTTACTGTATGCAATTGATGTCTTCTTTTGCCTTAGAGCTGTTAAGAAAAAAAGCTCTCATGAGTATGTTTTAACAAAACCATTTTTAATGCCTCTTTTATGCTCAATTTATTTTGTTTTTTTGCCTGCTGCATTGCGAAGCGCCCCATATCAAAAATATGTGCTGTGTGCTCTAATTTTTCATACACTTGGAGATATTTTGCTATTGTTTCCAAGGAATAAAACAAAGGCTTTCTTCTATGTTGGAATGGGCTCTTTCTTCATTGGGCACGTTATGTACTGTCTTTGGTTTATCAAAGCACCAGTAGGGCACTCTCATAAGGTAGCTTTCTTCACATTGTTCGTGGTTCTAATTTGCGAATATCTTTTATTTAGACAGTTAATGCTGGGGCCAAGACGCTATGCCTCAAAGCTTCTTCCTTATTCTCTTGGCCTTTCAATTCTTGCCGTATCTGTTGCATCAACATTTGGTAATGGAACACATCCCTTTGCAACCTTGATTAGTTTGATTGGTGTTGCGCTTTTCTGTTTCTCAGATTACTGCATTGAGCGCCGCCTTGTAAGAATGCCTCTATTTGGTCAAATGATGGTTATGTCCACCTATATATCGGGTCAAACCCTCATTATCCTTGGAATGTTGTTGTTGCAGTTATAAGAAAGATAAAGCTGTATTGCAATGTCTTTGCAATGTATTGCATTTTCTAAAATGTAGTAGTACTCTACAAGTGGAAACGAGAGTTCCTTTCAAGGAGGATGCAATGGCAAGTACAACTATTAGTCTTAGAACAGATTCTGAATTAAAAAATCAAGCTGAAACAATATTAAATGAGCTTGGAATGACCATTAATGGAACCTTCAATATGTTGTTGAATCAGATTGTTAGAGAGAAGTCGGTTCCTCTTAGTTTGTCATTGTCTCCACAAAATACTTTGTATGCAGATTTGTTGGTTGCAGAAGAAGAAAGAAAATATGGTTCCAAGGGAACATCTGCTAAAGATCTTTTAAAAGAAATGGATGAAATAATTGCAATGGCGGAAAAACAAAATGAAGTATGATGTTTTTGTCTCTAAAAAGGCAAAAGAGATGCTTCTTTTGCATGTAAGATTTTTGTCGCAAGTTAGCGTTTCTGCTGCAAAAATTTTGAGAAAAGAGTTTTCTGAAATTGTTGATAAGCTGGAAACCAATCCATTTCAATTTCAAGAAGAGGTAGATTTAAATTTGCCAAGAGGGAAATACAGAAGAGCTGTTTTTTTAAGACGATACAAGGTTGTCTTTTTTGTTTGTGGTCATGAAGTTTATGTAGATGCAATAATAGATTGCCGGCAGGCACAAGATTTAGATCTAGAGTAAATTGGAGGTGAAATACTACTCCCAAAAGCGATTTTTTTGGTATAATAAACACTATGGCAGATAAATTTTCTCAGGGCAAAACTCAGTATACAGAAGACTCAATTAAAACCATGTCCCCACTTGAGCATATAAGGCTCAGGCCAGGAATGTACATAGGTAGACTTGGCAACGGAACCCACGTAGATGATGGCATATATGTTCTCATGAAGGAAGTCATTGACAACAGTATTGACGAATTCATCATGGGAGCCGGCACTAAAATTGTCATAAGGCTGGAGAACAACACCGTTAGCGTCAGAGACCAAGGCCGCGGAATTCCACTTGGCAAGGTGATTGAATGCGTGTCAGAAATCAACACCGGCGCCAAATATAATGACGACGTTTTCCAATTTAGCGTAGGTCTGAACGGCGTAGGCACCAAGGCCGTCAATGCCCTAAGTTCGTGGTTTCACGTCAAATCTTTCAGGGATGGACGCTATTTTGAGGCTTTTTTCAAGCAAGGAGTCCTCACTAGCCAGCAAGAAGGCACCACAACTGAACCCAACGGCACCCTGACTGAATTTATCCCTGATCCCGATATCTTTGGCCAGTATCAGTTTAATGATGATTTCATAATCCAAAGATTGAATAACTACTGCTACCTTAACAC
>CAVKHB010000266.1:0-2088 GCA_963656005.1 Coriobacteriaceae bacterium | reverse complement strand
GTGTAAGAATGGAAAATCTTTTTGATAATATTCCAGCAAGAAAACTCTTCCTAAAAAGACCTCAAAGCGAAGGAACAGAATGTAAAAAGACTTTCCTAGAGAAAGCCCTTGGCTTTGAGGAAATAGAATTCCTTCTTTTTATGGATGGAGAGCTCAAACTTCATCTACCAAAATCAACAAAAAAAGATAGAGCCGTAAGTGTTATGGCGCTGGACAAAGCCTTTATGCCAGCAAAAATACTGGAAATGGAATATGAAAGCGACAACACAACCCTGTACGCCGTAGCTTCAGATCCATCTTGCTATAAAAGAGACAGAACGCAAATAAAAATCCTATTAAACGGAAGAATCATTGACAGTTTTGCCCTAGTGCAGGCAGTAAACAACGCCTACTCTGCAGCTCTTCCCGGTGGAGCCTTCCCCTTCTTCTATTTATTTATAGAAGACAATCCCGCCTTGGTTGACTTTAACATTCATCCAACCAAACGAGAATGCAAAATAAGAAACCAAAGCCAAATCTATGGCTGTATCACGGCCATGGTACGAAACGCCCTACTTTATGGCAAATTCAGTAATAAGTCAAATACGGACATTGAAACAGAGCAAAAGCCCGTAAAGGCTTTCTACACTCAAACAGAATCACAACTAGAAAGCAGTCAAAATCTTTTCTCTGAAGAGCCCAAATCACCATACAAGGCACAGCCTGCTCAGCCTTCAAAATCTGTTCAACCAGCGCAGCCTTCTCAACCCACGCGGCACTCACAACCAACAGAAGCCAAACCTTTTGACCCCTCTTGGTTTGAAAATGCCAAGTACATCATGGCTCAAAGCAAGAAAAACGCTCAAGAAAGCACAGCCTCAAAGCCAACAGAAGAACCCTCCTACACCTACCTAGGCCAAGTCTTCAACACCTTCCTACTTGTAGAGCTGTCCGACAAACTTCTCTTCATTGACCAGCACGCCGCCCACGAACGCATCCTCTACGACGAAATCCTCGCCCAAAAGGATGTCCAACGCCTCATGGTGCCCTACCGCTTTGAAGTGGACCGCTCAGCAGACGACTTCCTTCTTGAAAACAGCATCATCTATACCGATTTTGGCGTAGAACTCACCCGAGTAGAACCATTACTTTGGGAAATGTCCACCGTCCCTGCCGTATGTAGAAAGAATGAAGCAGAAATTGCCACCTACATACAAAACACAACTGGCGACCTAGAAAGTGCACGAAAAGGACTTTTTGCAATCATAGCCTGTCATGCCGCAATAAAAGCAGGAGATGCTTTGGATGCAATCACGGCAAAAGCTCTGGTAGACAAGGTTTTCAAGCTAGATGCAATGCTTTGTCCCCACGGAAGAAGTTTCACCTACGAATTAACCAAGGAAGAGCTTTATAAAAAAGTTGGCCGCATTGTGTAAAGTGTACATAAACGCCATAAAATAGTGTTAAAATGTACACTTGTGTACATAAACGACAAAAAAAAGCTCAAAATGTACACAGCACAGTCAAGTTAGAATTTTCATCAAAAGAATAGGAAGAACTACGCTCAAGAGCCCCTTCAACATCCCTATAATTCACTTCAAAGCTATAATCCAGCGTCCTGCCGTCTTTGTAGTACAATTTCATTGTCCAAATACCCGTTGGAAGCAAGGCGCCATCAGGCATAGCAAGATTAGAACTGCCGTAGTAAGCAACATTGTCAACAATAGCCTTCTTTGCCACAACCGTCCAAGAAAATACACCATCAGGCGAACTTACAACCATTGTTAACCCATCCTCACTAGGAATTGAGCCAGTGAAATAAACACTTAAACCCATACTACCCGAGGAGGCATTAACATATGGCTGGGCAACGAGGCTTGAAACTTCAAGACTTCCCTTGTAGCAAGAAGTAAGGAATAAAAGAGCACAAACGAAAAGCCCTACACTCAGCCGCCTACTTAGTTTCATCCGCTTCCTTTAGTTCATTTAATCTTGAGACCACAGGATTTGCATACTCCTGGAAAACCATGTCTCTAACCTCAGGCTTAAGATGCCTATAATGCTTAATAAAAGCCTTGGTGTTCATATCACAGTACTTGTCTGCAAAAG
>CAVKHB010000265.1:912-2090 GCA_963656005.1 Coriobacteriaceae bacterium | reverse complement strand
TCATTACAGCTTTAGCTCCACTGTTTTTCAGTAACTTCTGCAGTGTTGAAGCATGCTCTATCAGGGCGGTAAGGATTAAGACCTTTCTGTTTTTGTGGACTAATTGCAAAGAATCTTGAACAATAAGGTTGTTTCTGACGTTGTCTGCCGATAATTCTTTTATTGCTTTTGTATGATTAAATGTTCTACTGGTTTGCAAAGAAACTGTTGAGCATGTAAAGCGAGGAACAATGGACTGTGCTATTCCTCTTAGATTTGCTAATTGTGAAGCTTTGTACTCAAAAACGATATTCCCGCAGTGTGCAAATACAATTTTCTCAAGGCCATCGTCTCTCTTTACTGTTGCAGAAAGACCATATAAGTATTTTGGCCTTACAGTTTGAAGAACTTTTGTAAATGAATCAGCAGCAACATGATGACATTCATCAACAATAACCATTCCATAATTTCGCACAAATTCTGGCATTCTTGAGGATAAAGATTGAAAGGTTGCAATATCAACTAGTCCACAAACAGAATCTGTGCTTCCACTGTATATTCCTATTTTTGTTTTGTTTACTCTTTTTCCTGGCCGCATTTCTGGATCTGAATTAATTTTAAGAAAAGCCTGAAGACTCTTTTTCCATTGCTTAAGCAAGTCTGTTTTCTCGACTAAAACCAATGTTTTTTCTTTTCTTTCGGCTATTAATTTTGCCGCAACAACGGTTTTACCAAAAGATGTTGCAGCTTTTAAAACCCCAATATCATGTTCTAAGAGAGCTTCAACGGCTGCTTCCTGTTCATTGTAAAGTTCTCCTGAAAAGAAAACTTGCAAATTTGTGTTTGCTACTCTTAAGTCTTTTTCAGAAAGTTTAATACCAGAAATTTTCATATATCTTTTAAAAAAATCGAGATAACCTCGTGGCATTTGTAGAACAGTCTCTGATTCTATTGATGTTTGTACAAAAGAGCTAATGCCTTCTGGGACATATCCCTTGTTTCTTTTTATCGCCTTGTAGTATTCGGGATTGCTAAAGCATGTCATTCTCTTTAGCGCGTCCTGAAGTTTGGGGCTTATGACAGCCTTTGGAATACTTATGCCAGCAGAAAGGAAAACAGGTAGCTCTCCATCCAGTACATCCTTTTGCGAAAGTTGTGACAATCTTTTTGAAACAAGGACATCGATTTCATCTATTTTT
>CAVKHB010000265.1:0-824 GCA_963656005.1 Coriobacteriaceae bacterium | reverse complement strand
GCTTGCAGATTCTTCTGAAAGATAGATGTCTATATCTTTTTCTGCATATCGTGGTAGTGACGAAAGAAATGCAATCTGATCGGGATATACTTGGAAATTGTTGTTAACAAAAACAGTGCCTTTGTCTTCCTTTCGTCGTACAGCCCCAAAAACAAGGGGCATCAATATCAAATTTCCCAGTCCATTTTCTTCAATTGTGTCCTGTGTTGGGAAAATTCTATCATAAGAGTTTAGGCTAAGAGTCTTGGAAAGTTGACAAGCTTTATCAAGAAAAGAGAAAACGAGTTTTCTTGCCTTGAAAGCAGGAACATCCTCAGAGAAGAAAAGCCACAAGTGAGCACCATTACCACTAAAAGAACGCTCAATTGCTATTTGAAAACCCGATTTTCTCGCTTCATCTGCAACAGTAATAGCATCTTCTTTCCATGTAGATTCGTCAAAATCCATAGCAACAAACCTACAAACATTGTCGTTTAGCATTGGATATATTCCAATTGAATTATTGCCATGTTCATCGGGATTTCTTAGTTGCCTTATTATTATCAAGTTTGGGTTTAATTCTTCATAATGTTTATAATTACAACTAGAACAATCGGCCTTTTTCCCTCTTATTCCACTGTCCTTCTGTAGTTTAAGAGGGCATACTTGACTCCACGCATTGATGCAACGAGGAAAATAGGAAACTTTTTCCTTTTCTTTGTTCCAACGTCTTGTTGCATAAACATCTCTTCTCCCGTGGAATAAATCAAAAAGAAAGCAAGCTTTTTCATATATAGAGTCATTTTTAGTGAGTGTTGGTTTGCCAAGAATGATATCTCTATGTG
>CAVKHB010000264.1:0-2109 GCA_963656005.1 Coriobacteriaceae bacterium | reverse complement strand
TTGCAAAAGCTAAGAGTTTTATGGTCTCTGCAGACAATGGGCACTCTATCCATCCTAACTATCCTGAAAAGTGTGATCCTTCTAATAAACCAGTTATGAACAAGGGTCTTATGATTAAGTACTCGGGCAATCAAAAATACACAACGGATGCTTTCTCGGGTGCTTATCTTAAAAACATACTTGAAAGTGCTCAGCTTCCTTATCAGCTGTTCTTTAATAATTCAAACGTTTCAGGTGGTGGAACTTTGGGTAATATTTCCGGTTCTCAATTCTCAATTCCTTGTGTGGATGTTGGTGCTGCTCAGCTTGCAATGCATTCTCCATACGAGACAGGCGGAACTCAGGATACTTACAATTTGACCGAAAGTTTTAAGGCGTTTTTTGAAAATTAAGAGCTGAAAAGAGGTTTTTGTGGAAAACAGAGAGAGTTTTAAGAGTAGACTAGGCTTTTTGTTGGTTAGCGCAGGCTGTGCTATTGGCATTGGAAACGTGTGGAAATTCCCTTGGCTGGTTGGTCAATACGGCGGAGGCATTTTTGTCCTAATTTACTTAATTTTCTTGGTCATCATGGGAATCCCTGTCCTTACAATGGAAATTGGTATAGGCCGTGCAAGCCGCAAAAGCACCGTCAACGGCTTCAAAACCCTAGAAAAAGAAGGCTCAAAATGGCACCTAGAAGGCTACTTCTCAATAGTTGGCTGCTATCTTCTTTTGATGTTTTACCACTCCGTCACGGGATGGATGCTTGACTACACATACAAATTTGCTTCCGGCCAGTTTTCTTCAAAGCCCGATGTCTCTGCAGTTTTTTCTAATATGCTTGCAAACACAGGCGAAAGTGTTATTTTCATGGCTCTTTCCATTGCTATTGGTATTTTTGTTTGTGCTAAGGGTGTGGAGAAGGGTGTTGAAAAAATTACAAAGGTGATGATGATTGGGCTTCTAGTTTTAATTATCATCCTAGTGATTCATTCCTTTACTCTCTCAGAAGCTGCTGAAGGCCTAAAGTTCTATTTGGTTCCATCGCTTGATGCAGTAAAAGAAAAGGGGTTGATTGCAACGATTGTTGCTGCAATGAATCAGGCCTTCTTTACGCTTTCCTTGGGTATTTGCGCAATGGAGATCTTTGGAACCTACATGAGTAAAGACCACACACTTGTAAGTGAATCCATTCGTATTTGTGCCCTAGATACCTTTGTTGCTTTCTCCTCCGGTTTAATCATTTTCCCAGCTTGTTTTAGCTATGGAATTGAACCGGGATCTGGACCTTCTTTGATTTTTATGTCGCTTCCACAAGTCTTTATGAATATGGCTGGCGGTAGAATTTGGGGAACCTTGTTCTTTATTTTCATGTCCTTTGCTGCTTTAAGCACGGTGATTGCCGTAATGGAGAATATCATTGCTTCCTTCATGGACACCTTTGGCTGGTCTCGAAAAAAGAGTGTTATTGTTAATGCTATTGGCCTAACTGTGCTTTCTCTCCCTGTTGCCTTTGAGTACAACCTTTTTAGCGGAATTACTGTTATTGGAAACAAGGGCTTTCTTGATAGCTGGGATTTCTTGGTTAGTAATCTTTTGCTTCCTATTGGAAGTTTGGTTATCTGCCTTTTCTGTACTTGGAAGGCTGGTTGGGGCTATGAGGCTTTCTCTTCAGAGGCTAACATAGGGCAAGGAATTAAGTACGGAAAGAGCAAAGTTTTAAGATTCTATCTTAGCTATATTTTGCCCTTGATTATTATTGCAATTATTGTCTTAGGCTTGGTCTAGGGGTTAGAGAGTTTTATATAGCTCAACTATATCATGAATAGTTTGTAGGTTCTCATAATCTTTTGGATAAACTATGTTGGTATCTCTAATTAGGCTCATATTTTCAATGGGAATGCCTATGAGCTTGCCCTTTTTGATTTCATCAATGCAGGCACTTCTTGAAAGCACAGAGACCCCTAAGTTTTGTCTAATTAAGTCTTTAATGGTTGCAATGTTTTCCATTTCAAGTACCACATCAAAGTCCGTTATTGAGAGATTGTTTTGATTTAGTGCTTGGTCAAACAAGCTTGTTGTGTTTGAACTTGGGAGCCTTAAAATTAGTTTTTCTTTTTTTAACTCCTC
>CAVKHB010000263.1:0-2121 GCA_963656005.1 Coriobacteriaceae bacterium | reverse complement strand
GTGCAAAGACAAGAACGGTGCTTAAGATGGTTTTTCCAGGGGGCAAAAAGAGCTCAACCATATCACCCTCTTGTAGCTCCAGCTTTTTTTTGTTTAATGCTAAATATTCGTTGTAATCTTTATTATTACAGAACATCTTGGCATGACAACCTGCGCAGGCAGAAGTGTCACAACCCACTAAAACGGTTCCATCTTTATTTATTTTCTTTACAGTTACAACCGTGTTCATTTTTCTACCTTAGTCCATTTCTGGAACTTCAACATCAAGCCTAATGGTTTCCACCCCAATTGCTTTTCCCTTATCATCAAACTCACACAAAAGTCCCTGCATTTGTGGCTTGTCCCAGCATTCTTTGGATTTTATCAAAGTTTGAGTTCTTATGTGTTTAATTTCAGTTTCGGGCTCAAAACCTCCAACACTCAAGCTGGAGCCACAACGGCCTAGGTCTGTTATATAGGCTGTTCCACCGGGCAATATTTGGGCATCTGCCGTTAAAACTTTACTATGAGTTCCAACTACAGCACTGGCCTTTCCCTGTAGCAAGTATCCCATTGCAACCTTTTCTGCCGTAGTTGAAGAATGAAATACATAGAAGACAAAAGGCGTTTGTTCATTTGCTTTTGCAACAATGTTCTCAGCGAAGTTGAAGGGGTTATTTAGGTGTGGTGAGTTAAAATTTCCCATACCAAGGGTATTAATGATGCAGACGGATTGATTTCCAACATTGTAATATCTCATTCCACGTCCTGGTACGGAGTCTGGATAGTTTGCCGGCCTTAAAACTCTATCCTTTTTGTCTATATTTTCAACCATATCGGGCTTAAAAAAGGCCTTCTCGCCAAGCGTGATGAAATCTACACCAAAGTTACGCATTATGGCTGCTGTCTGAACCCCAAGGCCAAAACCGCCAGCTGCCCCCTCTCCGTTGGCTATAACCAGGTCAATATTGCGCTCTTTTTTCAACGGCTTGAGGCCATTTTTCAAAACGCCAATACCACATCGTCCAATAACTTCGCCCAAAAACAAAACTTTCATAAGACAAATTTACTCGTCATTCAACTACTTTGCAATAGCCTAGTTTAGGTGTATATTTGCTGTATGACAAACAGAAAAATGGCACACTTTTTGCTTGCTTCATTCCTCAAGATGTCTTTGTTGCTCTTTTTTCTATTTGTTTTTGTCTCATGTGCGAAGGCCACCTCAGAAACCATTCCTCTTGGTGAGCAAGAACTTCCCGATATGATTCTTGAGGATGCCCAATATACTTTGGGAAGGCCAAATGAGGATGCTTTAATTATGAAGGCCTCCAAGATTGAAATTTATAAGAGCGAAAAAGGTACAACCCTAGAAGAGGTCCACTTTTGGCAGAACACAGAAGATGGCTTTACTGGCTCATGTAAGTTGGTTCAGATAGACGAAGACAACAACCATGCCACACTCACTGGAGAGGTTGCAATCAGCAGAGAAAGCGATCACCTTCAAATTTATGCCAATTCAATAGAATGGGACAATGAAGAGATGACTCTTCAGACCACGGGAACAGTAAGAGTTATCTATGGTGAAGGGACGGAAATAGAGGCTCAGGGGTTCTATGCGAAGCTAGATGAGAACATTTTTGAATTTGAAAACATTACAAGAGGAACCATAAATGAATAGCCTAAAACAGAAGTTTTTGATTATTTTTCTTATCATAGTGTTAAATGGGGCTATTGTTTATGCTTCCAACATTAGCTTCTCCGGTGGATACACAAAGGTGAATCTGCAGGAAGGAAATAAGTCTGTCAGCCTCTCGGGTGGAGCCAATGTTTCGGCAGATGGTCTTACAATTAAGGCTAATGAAATTGAGCTTTATGGGACAGATTACAAATATGTAAATTGCAACGGTAATGTTGAAGTTAGTGATGAAGAGCGAGGCATAAGCCTCACTTGTCCCTCTCTCTCGTTTGATAGAGAAAGTGGCAAAATAGTATCGGATGGGTGGATTGAAATTGAGGATACAAAAAATGAAGCAACCTTGTCGGGAGCTTGGTTTGAATATGACACCAACACAACGTTAATTAAAATGCAAATGATGGCAAAGATAGTAAAAGTCACCGATGATGGACTTATGACGTGTCAGG
>CAVKHB010000262.1:0-2121 GCA_963656005.1 Coriobacteriaceae bacterium | reverse complement strand
CTCAATTATGGTTCAATTGCTCTTCTTTGGAGAGGTGGTTGTATCATTAGGTCTACTTTCCTTGCAAAGATTAAGGAAGCCTTTGATAAGAATCCTGAGCTTTCTAACCTTCTATTGGATCCTTATTTCAAAGAAACAGTTTTGGCCTTGGTTCCTTCTTGGAGAAACGTGGTTGCTAATGCTTCTTTGTGTGCTATTCCTGTTCCAACGTTCTCTTCTGCCTTGAGCTATTTTGATGGTTATACTTCATCGAGACTTCCAGCTAATTTGCTTCAAGCTCAAAGGGACTATTTTGGTGCTCATACTTATGAAAGAGTTGATGCTCCACGAGGCGAGTTCTTCCATACGAACTGGACAGGTGAGGGTGGCAATACCCACGCAACCACCTATACAGCTTAAGAGCGTTTAGTTCTCTGTAAAGATGGAGGTTTTGAATGCTTACAAACAGTCAAATTAAGGCCAGCGTAGAGGAAGCTCTTTCCTCTCGCAATCCTAAAAAAGTTCTCATGGTAGTGCCTGATTTCACAAGATTCTTCTCAAATGCGGGTCTTATTGCAAATATAGGCTATCATTGGTGTGTTGAACATAATGTTGAAGTTCAAATTCTTGAGGCTCTTGGCACTCATGTTGCCATGACAGACCAAGAGATTAGCACAATGTATGGAGACATTCCTAGGGCTTTATTTCATGCTCACGATTGGCGTCATGACGTGGTAAAAATTGGTGAAGTTCCTTCTTCTTATGTCTCTGAGGTTACTGAAGGACTATGGAATAAAGGTGTTGATGTTGAAGTGAATAAGATGGTTATGGATCCTTCCTTTGATCTTGTGCTTTCCATTGGGCAGGTTGTTCCTCATGAGGTCATTGGTATGGCTAACCACTCAAAGAATTTGTTTGTTGGAGTGGGTGGCTCTTCAATGATTAACCAAAGTCACATTATTGGGGCTGTTTATGGGCTTGAGAGGATGATGGGACGAGATCATACGCCAGTAAGGAAGGTCTTTGACTATGCTGCAGAACATTTTCTCAAAGATGTTCACATTCTCTACATGCTTACGGCATGCACAGCTCCTGATTCGGTGATTCAGACACATGGCCTTTTCATTGGTGAGGGCAGAAAACCTCTTGAAGATGCCATTGTGTGTGCCCAGGATAATAATATCGATTTTGTAGAGCACGGAATCAAGAAATGTGTGGTGTATTTAGACCCCAAGGAGTTTAAGAGTACATGGCTGGGAAATAAGAGCATATATAGGACAAGAATGGCCATGGCGGACGGGGGACAGTTGATTGTTCTTGCGCCAGGTGTAGATAAGTTTGGCGAAGACCCAACCAATGATAAGCTCATTCGTAAGTACGGCTACAAGGGGAGAATTCATACGTTGGAGCTACTTAACGCAAACGAGGATCTTCAAGAGAACATGGGCGTTGCAGCCCACTTGATTCATGGCTCTAGTGATGGTAGATTCTCAATTACTTATGCTGTAAAGAATATTTCTCAGAAGGAAATTGAGGATGTTGGATTTATTCCTGCTTCATACGATGAGTTGTCAAAAAAATATGACCCTGCTAAGCTAAAATATGGCTATAATGATGTGGATGGCGAGGTTGTCTTCTATATTCCTAATCCTGCTTTA
Source organism: Coriobacteriaceae bacterium (assembly GCA_963656005.1). Taxonomy (GTDB): domain Bacteria; phylum Spirochaetota; class Spirochaetia; order Sphaerochaetales; family Sphaerochaetaceae; genus UBA9732. The sequence continues at coordinate 484 of CAVKHB010000262.1, read as the reverse complement.
GGGCTTTGGATTAATAGGGAGAAATTTGACAGGTAAGGGAGTTCTTATGAAAAAATTTATGGATGAAGATTTTCTTCTAAATAATGAACCTGCACGCAAACTCTATCATGAGTGGGCTAAGCAGATGCCAATATTTGATTATCATTGCCATCTTTCCCCAAAAGAGATAGCTGAAAACAAGCGTGAGCCGGATATTACTACCGCTTGGCTTGGTAGTGGTTTTTATGGAGACCATTACAAGTGGCGTCAAATTAGGACTAACGGTATTAACGAAAGAGAAGGGGATGCCTTTGAGCGTTTTTACAACTGGGCCGATACCGTTTCTAGGCTTATTGGTAATCCTCTTTATCACTGGACTCATCTTGAACTTCAACGTTACTTTGGTATTACAAAACCTCTTAGTGCTGCCACTGCTCGTGAAATTTATGATGAGGCTAATGAAAAACTCAAAAAAGACCCAACGTTGGATGTTTATGGCATTTTC
>CAVKHB010000261.1:0-2190 GCA_963656005.1 Coriobacteriaceae bacterium | reverse complement strand
CATGACACGGTAATCATTTTTGATGAAATCCAAGAATGTCCAGAGGCTAGAACCTCTTTAAAGTTTTTCAAAATGGATGGTAGATTTGATGTCATTGGTACTGGTTCTCTACTTGGGGTTAAAGGGTATGGAACAAAACCTACTTCTATTCCTGTTGGATACGAGACTATTGTTGATATGTATCCTCTTGACTTTGAGGAATTTCTTTGGGCAAATGGAATATCGCCATCAGTTGTAGAGCTTTTGAAGAAGTGTTTGAAAGAAGAAAAGCCTGTTCCGGAAGCACTTCACAATAAGCTTGGAGAGTTAATTTTACAATATACTGTGGTTGGTGGAATGCCCGATGCTGTTCAAACTTTCATTGATACAAAGCAGATAAACAAAGTTCATCAAATACAAAAAGATATTATCCATTCCTATGAGGACGATATGGTGAAGTACGCTTCAAATGTAGACAAGCCAAGAATAAAGGAATGTTTTCAGTCTATCCCCAGGCAATTGGCAAAAGAAAATCGAAAGTTTCAATATTCTTTAATACGGAAAGGGTCAAACGCATTGAATTATGCAGGATGTCTTCAATGGATTGAGGATGCAGGAATAATTAGTAGATGTTATAACCTGAGTATCACGGAATTGCCTATGGAAGGAAATGCTATTTACGACCAATTTAAGGTTTATATGAACGACATAGGACTTTTTACTGGCAACTTAGAAGAAGGAACTCAGTTTGATATTCTTAAAGGTAATCTCTATACCTATAAGGGTGCTGTATTTGAAAATTTGATAGCAGAAACTTTTACGAAGATGGGAAGGAGACTTTACTATTTCCGCAAGGATTCGGGATTGGAAATTGATTTTTGCATTAGGTATAAAGGCCAGTTAATATTAGTAGAAGTGAAGGCAACAACAGGAAATGCAAAGAGTGTTAAAACTATTCTTACTCATCCAGAAAAGTATCATGTGGGACAAGTCATAAAGATAGGCAACTATAATGTTGGAAGGAATGGTGCCGTGTTGACAATTCCTCATTATATGACCTTTCTGCTTACAGAAAGGTAGTAGTATTTTGAAATGAGAATTTTTACAAGGGACAACTGAGATTAACAAGGTTTATTTTGGTTATTAGAGAAAATAGACCAACACTTGCGCCGCAGGGTGTTTACCACTTGAACCTCAAAGCTCTGCCGTTCATTTTTGGGCTATTGTTCTAAGACTTTTTTGTAGGGGCCTAACATGCCTTCTTCCATGATGCTTTTGCTTTCTCTCATCATTTTTTTGTTGCGCATTAGGTTGCCAACCATCTTTAGAGCTAGCATTTTGCCTCTTTGTTTTTGTGGGAAATCGTAAAAGCCATTTTCCTTGTAGAACTTATGGTCGTCTTTCATGATGCCTTGCATAATCCAAATTAGGTCGCGGAAAATCTTCATGCCTCCAACCCCGTAGAAGGTACGAGGTTTGACATATTTGTGCTCTAGTGCATAGGCTAAATTTTTAGCGGTGTTGGTAAGTTCAAGCTCATTGGTTGCTATTCCACTGAGGTAGTTGCGACCTACATCTGCTCTAGCGGTGAGCATCAGTTTTAGGTTGGCTTCTCTGTCAAGATTGCCATTCACTAGGAAGGCTGTTGGTTTGTACTGGGAAACTGTTCTGTGGCCGTTGTAGAAGCATCTGTCATCGAAGGTTTTAAATAGAGGACCCATAGAGTGGTCTACTATTGTGAAGGCGTAAATTATTGCATCTCCAGAGAGAACTTGGTTTTCGTAGAAATCGTTAAAGCCGTCAGTATAGACACATTTGCCGTCAATAGCACATTTTAGACAGCCTAAGCAACCTCCTTTAAAGTTAAACGTAGAGAGGTCTACTACGTTAACCTTGTAGGGAAATTGTTTTACAAAGTTGTTGACCATTGTTTGCAGTCTTTTTTTGTCTTGGCTGTAGTCCACTACTAGGGAGACGGTGTAATTATCTTTATGAGAAAGGTCTGTTGCAACTTCTTGTATGGTAGGAAGTTGTTCTTTTGTTTTTGGCTGGGGTGGTATTTTATAAACCTGATTTTCATAGGCCCAAAGGGTGTGGTCAAACCAAGATAGTATTGCTGTTTGTCCTTCTTGGTTTAACAGGTCTTCCATGTCTGATGAGAGCCCTTCTAGGTAGTTGAAGCCTAGGTCCAGCAAGTTCTCTTCTATATAC
>CAVKHB010000260.1:0-2194 GCA_963656005.1 Coriobacteriaceae bacterium | reverse complement strand
CTCGCCAGCCGAGCCTTTCTCACCAGGCACGAACTCCCAATCCACAGAGATTGAACAGCCCTTGGGACAAATAACACAAGTTACAAACGATGTCTCCATTTTCAACTCTCCCTAACAAATTTTGCAACAGCCTTGCCACATAGGATACTGTCTTTGGTTACATTGTCAGCTAAGTCATAAACTTTGAAGACATTTCCACAAGCAAAAATACCAGGAATACTAGTCATAAATGAACCCTTATCAACTGGCCCCCTTGTCTTTGGATCCATCTCAATTCCAGCACCACGAGTAAGCTCATTTTCAGGAATAAGCCCAACGGAAAGAAGGATTGTATCACACTCAACATATTCTTCAGTTCCTGGTATAGGATTGAACTTTTCATCCACCTTGGCAACGGTAACACCCTCAACTCTTTCCTTGCCATGAATATTGATAGCCGTTGTAGACAGATGCAGTGGGATACCAAAATCATCCAAACACTGAACGATATTTCTCTTAAGCCCGTTTGACTTATCCATAACTTCATAAACACCAAGGACTTTTGCACCTTCAAGGGTCATTCTACGTGCCATGATAAGGCCAATATCGCCACTTCCAAGGATGACAACTTTTTTCCCGGGCATGAAGCCTTCCATATTAACCAGTCTTTGTGCAGTTCCTGCGGTATAAACTCCAGCGGGACGAGTACCCGAAATTCTCAACATTCCACGAGTACGCTCTCTACAGCCCATGGCAAGAATAATTGCCTGCGCCTTGATATCTAAAAGTCCGTCCTTAGAATTCATGGCTCTAATCACCCTATTTGGAGAAATAGACATAACCATAGTATCTGTAAGCGTCTTAATTTCAGTTTGCGCTACCATGTCAATATAGCGTTGGGCATACTCCGGGCCAGAAAGCTCTTCGCCAAAAACGTGAAGTCCAAAGCCAGCATGAATACATTGATTTAAGATTCCACCCAAGGAGGAATCTCTTTCTATAACAAGAATATCTCTAATACCCTGATTCCAGCATTCGTAAGCGGCACTAAGACCTGCAGGCCCTCCACCAACAATAGCCACCTGAACATCAATCATTGCATGCCTCCCCGCCTTCAAAACCTTTCTTCTCAAGGGTCATCCAACTACCTTTCCCAAATTTGGTCACTTCGGTATAAGGAATCTTCAACTCCCTAGAAAGGATTTCCATCACACGCGGTCCGCAGAAGCCACTTTGGCAGCGCCCCATACCAGCACGAACTCTACGCTTAACCCCATCCATATCAACGGCACCGCAAGGCCTGTGAATACAATCCACAATCTCCCCTTCTGTCACCGATTCACACCTACAAATCACTCTTGCATAAAGCGGATTTCTTTTAATTGCAGCGAGCTTTTCCTCATCACTGAGTTCCATAAAGCGCACTACATTTCTTGTATTCTTATAGCTAGCCTTTTTCTCTCCCAGTAGGCCTTTTTCTTCAAGCTGGCTTAAAACATACTCGCCAATAGCGGGCGCCGCCGTAAGTCCTGGAGAGCAAATGCCTGCCACATTGTAAAGGCCACTTACGCAAGAGAACCCAATCTTAAAGTCCTCATCACCTGCCTCATTCTTGTAATCACTTACAGCACGCACCCCGGCAAACGAGGTAATGACATCTCTCTCACTCACCTCACATACCGATATCCTTGCCTTCTCAAATACTTCCTTTTGTCCAAGCGTTGTTGTAGTAATATCCTCTGGATCCTCTATGTCTTGAGCCGTAGGACCAACAAGAATATTACCGTCAACCGTTGGCGTTACAAGTATCCCTTTTCCACTTGAAGTTGGCGGCTGAAAAATAACGGATGAAGTCAGATAACCAACGCTATTATCCAACAAAGAATACTCACCCTTTCTTGGACAAATCTTAAACGAATGGTCTCCAAACATAGCTGCTACTTTGTCAGCATGAACGCCTGATGCATTAATGACAGTTGAAATTTCAAGCTCATCATTCAAAATTAGGACATCTTTTTCTTGGTTATCCTTTTTTCGCTCAACCTTCTTGAGTTCGTAACCACGAAGTAAGGTGACACCATTTTCAATGGCCAAATCCATTGGGGCAGCAGTAAGTTCAAAAGGAGAACATATTCCAGCTGTAGGAGCATACAAGGAACCCAAACAGGAGGGAGAAAGATGTTTTTCTTTTGCTAAAGTTTCTTCTTTTGAAAGG
>CAVKHB010000259.1:0-2197 GCA_963656005.1 Coriobacteriaceae bacterium | reverse complement strand
AGGCTAGGTTTTCAGCAGGCGTCCTGTCAACACCATCGGCTCTCTTGTCTTTTAGGTTTTCTGGGATATTGTCAAATTCTGAAATATAAGAAATGAATGTTTTGTTTATTTCAGCTTTGAGCTCCTCTTTGTTTTTGTATGTTCTCAAAAAACTACCTCTTATCTATGGGGTTATGGTGTTTGGTTGTAGTTGACTGTTAAAGAAGTGTTAGTTTTGGAATTCCAATACTCTCCTTTTGTTATATTTGCCCACTGTACCTCTGTGCCGCCAAAGTTGATTGTTTTCAAAACTGCACAAGAATAGAAGGCTTGTTTTCCAATGCTTGTGCAACTGGCAGGAATGTATATGCTCTCAATTTTTGATTCCTGAAAAGCACTTTCTTTGATACTTGTTATAGTCTCTGGTAGGGTTATGCTGGGTATTGCTCTGTTTTGGCTGAATGTATAGGGTTCTATACTGGTAATTCCATTAGGAATGTTTATTGCTGTTAAAGCACGGCAAGCATAAAAGGCATACTCGCCAATAGTTTTTACGCTATTAGGAATCTCAACTTTTGTTATCTTGTAGCAGCCACGAAACGCTCCAGAACCAATGCTTGTAAGTCCATTTGGTAAGGTCAAACTTGTCATGTTTTCGCAGTAAGCAAAAGTTTCCTTTTCAATGGAAGAGATGCCACTAGGTACTGTGACGCTGGTCAGGGCTTTGCAACTGGAGAAAGCACTTTCTCCAATGCTTGTAACTGAACTTGGAAGGTCAACATCTAGTTTTGCACACTTTTCAAAAGCATTCTTTCCAATAGTGAGCAGGGTGCTTGGAAGTTTTGTAATTGTTAGGTTCTCACAATTATAGAAAGCTTTATCCCCAATGCTTGTGACGCCTTCTGCAATAGTGACGGTTTTCAACTTCGTGCAATTGTAAAAAGCATTGCTTTCAATTATACAGCCAGAACTTTCAGAAAAGATAACTTCTTCCAGATAAGGACAATCGTAGAAAGCCTTTTCTCCTATGCTCTTTATGCTACTAGGAAGGTTAACCTTTTTTATCATGGAGTTTTTTGAGAATCCTTCAGTTGCTATCTTTGTTACGGGCTTTCCTTCGTAGGAGCTAGGGATATTAATAATATTAGCGTACTTTGTGTTTGCAAACGAAACCTCATATGCACTACCGTCTTCTATAAGGGTGAATTTGAGATAGTCATAGGTCGTTGGCTCTGGGTCTGGTGTTACAATTTCTGGCTTTTCAGCTTCAGGTTTCTCTGTTTCTGGAGTTTTTTCTGGCTCTGGACAACCAACAAATAATGCTAAGACAATTAGCAATCCAAGTAGGAATAAAGACGTTCTCTTCATTTTCGTTTCATCTCCCGTCCCGTTATTCTATAACCATCATACCAGACTATAATATGTTATACTTACAACGTTTTTTAAGATACAGACAGCCATTCTACCTATAGAAAACCTTGACGAAAGAGCCTAAGCATGATTATTATTTAAGTGGTTAAAGAAAGAGCTATCCGAAAGCGGTGGCTTGCTCTTGCCAGTGAAATCAAATGAGATCGCCGACAGTTGCTAGCTTAGCGGCGATTTTTTTTGCTCTTTTGAGATTGGCTACAAGTCAGAACAATCTGAATGACACCCACCACAAGACCAGCCACTCCAACAACAATGGAAATTATTGTCAAAGTATCCAAGTGTCTTACCTCCTCTTAAATTAAGATTTGGCAAGAGCAAAGCCAACCGCCTTCCGTTTGGATAGCTCAATTTAGCTTATATTGTTTTGTGGCTTTGTTCAATGAAAATTAATTGCCTCAATTCTATTACAATCATTCATATTTACATCTTTTTTCTAATTCCCACCGCGTAAACCCACCTCTTTTTTTCATATGCCTTCTGAGGACTTAGCACCTCAAAGGACGTTATATATGAAAAACTTCAACTTTTTTCTTATTCAAGTTCGGATTCTCTCAAAAAGAGCCGCCTAGGAATATAGGAGCAAAGTATGACAAAACTTGAGAAAACCCATGAAGCTTAATGAAAAGCAAATGGCAAGACAGAAGAATTTTTCTGCTTCTATGTACATCCTTCTGAAACTCCGTAAAGAAGGCAAAATCTCCAATGCAGATTATCAGAAAGCTTACAAGATACTAAGGGATAAATATTTACCTGTTTTAGACTTAGCTATTGACTATAGCAAGAAATA
>CAVKHB010000258.1:0-2201 GCA_963656005.1 Coriobacteriaceae bacterium | reverse complement strand
AAATAGCTTAGAGTCAAATATTTCCGCCTGAAAATGCGTATAATTTTCACGTTTTTACGACTAAAAATGTGTAAAGCTCTCACGTTTTACGTTTGAATAATGTGAAAAACACTTAAAAGCTAGTACTACTTTAAATACTCTCAGCACATTTGCACTGCACTTAACCACTCAACTTAAAGTTTGATAAGTGTGATTTTATAAAAATCTGTTGCCATTTGTTGCATTTTTTATTGCGAAACTCATCAATTGTGATAGTATAAATAATGATAAACCTTAAATAAGGGCAGGACACAACAGTGCAAAACAAGTGTGCAATTGAATTGAAAGGAATTATCAAGACATTTGGTAAGGTTGTCGCTAACGATGACATCAACCTTTCTATTAACAGAGGTGAAATACTTTGTCTGCTTGGTGAAAATGGTAGCGGAAAGACAACGCTTATGAACATGCTTTCCGGTATTTATCAGCCCGATGCCGGACAAATATTCAAAGATGGCGAGCCAGTTACAATTAGGTCTCCAAAAGATGCTTATGATTTGGGAATTGGAATGATTCACCAGCACTACCATCTTGTTGACGTCTTTACAGCAGCTCAGAACATCATTTTGGGCCTTGATGAAGGAAAGATGAACCTTTCAGCCGTCAACGACAAAGTAAAAGAGATTTGCGACCGCTACGGATTTCACATTGACCCCAAAATGAAAATCTACGACATGTCTGTTTCGCAAAAGCAGACGGTAGAAATTGTAAAGGTCCTCTACCGCGGCGCAGAGACCCTGATTCTAGACGAGCCAACGGCTGTTCTCACACCGCAGGAAACGGACAAGCTATTTGCAGTTCTCCGCAACATGAAGGCCGATAATAAAGCTATTGTTCTTATTACTCATAAGCTTGCCGAAGTTTTGGATGTATCTGACAAGGTAGCTATCCTACGTAAGGGCAAATACATTGGCACGGTAATTACAAAGGATTCATCGGCACAGTCTTTAACAGACATGATGGTTGGTCGTGCTGTAAAACTCAATATTGACCGCCCTAAATTCCCTAATCCACATGACAAACTTGTCATTGAAGGCCTTACCGTTGTCGATGGCGAAGGCGTTACAAAACTTGATAACGTTTGCTTCACGGCAAAAACTGGCGAAATTCTTGGTGTTGCAGGCATAGCCGGTTCTGGCCAAAAGGAACTTCTGGAATCAATATCGGGCTTATACCCCATTAAAGAAGGCTCTATCAAATTCGTTGGCGATGACAAAGATGTTGAGCTTGTGGGGATGGCTCCAATGCAAATTAGAAAAGTGGGTGTTGGTATGGGCTTTGTTCCAGAAGACAGACTTGGTATGGGTCTTGTGGGTTCTATGGGAATGACTGGCAACATGATGCTCCGTTCCTGGAAAAAAGGCAAAGGCGTCTTTGTGAACAAGAAAGATCCTGAAGATTTGGCAAAACATGTTTGGGACGAACTTGAAGTTGTCACCCCTTCTACTGCATTTCCTGTAAGAAGAATGTCTGGTGGAAACATTCAGAAAGTTCTTGTTGGAAGAGAAATTGCTTCCAAACCACCGGTATTGCTCACCGCCTATGCCGTCCGTGGTTTGGACATCAATACGTCCTACGCAATTTACGCCCTTTTAAATGAACAAAAGATGAACGGAGCTGCAGTTCTTTACATTGGTGAAGAGCTGGACGTTCTTTTGGAGCTCTGTGATAGAATTTTGGTCCTTTGTGGTGGTAAGGTCAGCGGAATTGTTGACGCAAGAAACACAACAAAAGAGGAGATTGGTTTCATGATGACCACAGTTGGTGGTAAGGGAGGCAACAAATGACAAAAGAAAAGAAAGCCCCTCTTATTAGATTAGCAAAACGCGATTTAATGGATCCAAAGAAGGTTTGGGCTATTAGAGTTGGGTCTATTGTTGTAGCTTTGATACTTGGAATGATTCCAATTATCATGGCTGGAAAGAATCCGTTCCAGTCTTATGCAATAATGATTCAAGGCTCCCTTTCCAAACCTGGCTATATAAGGCAAACGGTAAAAAGAGCAATTCCCCTACTTGGTTGTGCTTTAGCAATTGCTCCTTGTTTTAAGATGAAGTTCTGGAACATCGGTGCTGAGGGACAAATCACAATGGGAGCTATTTTCTCATCATTCATAGCCATAAATTTTTCATCACATATTCAGTCTCGCTTTGTAGTTCTAG
>CAVKHB010000257.1:586-2203 GCA_963656005.1 Coriobacteriaceae bacterium | reverse complement strand
GTTTATGTCTCGGACATTGTTGACCGTCATAATGTACGCAACAAAGCAGAACTTGATGAATTGGTGGATATTTTGGCATCTTCAACTGGAAGCTATACAAATCACAGCAAACTGGTTCGGACCTTCAAAAGCGTAAAAGGAAAGGTTATAAGCGATAAAACTGTCAAAACCTATATTGATTATCTGCAAGATTCGTTTCTTATTAACAAAGCAAACAGGTATGATATCAAAGGGAAAAAATACATTGGCTCATTGTGCAAATACTATTTTGAAGATGTTGGACTGAGAAACGCTCGGCTGGGTTTTCGTCAAATAGAACCACCACACCTCATGGAAAACATCATCTATAATGAACTTAAATATAGGGGCTATCTAGTCGATGTTGGTGTAGTTGAACACTATAAAAATCTTCAGAATGGGAAGAAAAAGAAAAGCCAATTAGAAGTAGACTTTGTAGCTACAAGAGGAAGTGAAAAATATTATATACAGTCTGCTTTTGCACTCTCTTCTGAAGAGAAAATAGAGCAAGAGCAACGTAGCCTTCTTTATATTCCAGATTCTTTTCGTAAGATTATCGTAGTTGGTGATAACATTAAAGTCAGACGTGATGAGAATGGCATAATGACTATTGGGTTAAAGAACTTTCTTTTGGATGAAAATAGTTTGAAATTTTAGAGATCCACGCTGAACCTTACAAATGCTCTCCAACTGCAACCTACAGTTCTTCCTCCGTGCAATCTCTGCTTCAAGCTTTTTCTGCTTGTCTAGGGCTTTACAGAGTACAAGCTAACCATCAAGCCCTCAAAGCACTAATTCAATCTACTAATAAAATCATCCTCAACAAGCTCATACTCAACAGAGGATTGCAAAACGCCAAGTTGATCTGTCCAAGAATTGATGTTTGTTCTTACTTTATAAAAACCCAACAATTCATAGACATGCTGAGCCCTTTTATTGTTCAGATTTGTATCAAGCACAAGCTTCTTATAACCATTTTGAAACAAAAAAGATATCAGCAAACTCAAAACCTTGCGCCCAACACCCCTATCCTGGCAACTGGCAATGCAAATCTTAATTCCAATCTCGGCCGTCTCATTTCCCACATCTTTGTAGTAACATTCACCAATTGGTTTACAATTTTCCTCAATAATCAAAAGTCCTTCAAAAATCTTTCCCTGCACCTGATCTTCCGTAAGCCCAAGACCCTTAGGAAACCCAGCATGCGCCATCACAGAGCCATCATTCCACCATAAAGCAAGTTGCCTGGCATCAGCCTTAACAGCTTGCCTAATCATCAAATTTTCGTATTGTAATTTCATCATCAAAGAAAAATAAAATCCCTCTTAAACTCTACAACTTCTACTGAGTTATATTCATCGGTGTATTGTTCTTTCACATCTTCCACAGACAACGGCATATCAATCTTATTAGATTCATTCAAATAGAGATCAAGACCACCTCTTGAAAAAGAATAAACTTGCTCAACAGTTTTAATAACAAACCCTGCGTCAGAGATAATTTCATCTCCTTTATTTGTCTTAATGCTATCTCTAACAACAATTACTTCAGAAATCTTTTCATCCGTATCAAATTGCACAATCTTCCAGTCTTCTGGAT
>CAVKHB010000257.1:0-576 GCA_963656005.1 Coriobacteriaceae bacterium | reverse complement strand
TTGAACTACTTTCCAGCCTTTTGGATAGTTATGCCTACTTAGATTTGTTTTTTTTACAATAAAGCAATTCTCTTCAGCATCTACTAAGTGGCCTGCATTCCAAAACCACTTAATTGCAACATAATCGGCATAAATCTCAACAGCAAATTGTCCAAGATTCAAGCGGACAAGCTGAAGAAAATCCTTACACATAAATGAATAATAGCCTTCAATTGATTTCAATACTTTACCTTTCAGTGATGCCATGATTTCTATCATTTCTTCACTAATTGTCAAATCCACCATTTTTTCTACCTCTTAATAAAATGAATCTTTTGAAAAAACCCTTTAATATCGTTCTTTATCTCAATTGCAGGGCTTCCCTCGGTCTTAGGATAAGGTCTAAAAGTAATGAAAGTTTCATCATCAAACTCCGTTTTAATTCCATGATATCCTTTGTGGTAACAAGTTCAAAGATTTAATTGATGATATGGCGATGATATCTAGTTTTCCTTGTATAATGCATCGGAACGCAAATAATACGTTGCCCTTCCAGTTCCAAAACGTTTAATTTCTCCACTTGCAATAAGTTCTCTC
>CAVKHB010000256.1:0-2208 GCA_963656005.1 Coriobacteriaceae bacterium | reverse complement strand
GAAAAGAGCAAATCCAAAGAAGATAAAAGAGAAAATTAGAAGATATAAGCTCTTATTCCCTCCCTGTGGCAACATTTGCTCTAGCCCAACCGTAAAAGCGGTTGTTGCACATCTTGGAATTGCAAAAAACGGGCCAATTGTGAGATACAGCAAGCAAGTAAAGAACATGGAATATGGCTTTCCAACACGGCTTGCAAGCTCATACAACCCATTTGATTTACTTATGCCCAACGCTGCAACGCCCAGTAGTGGCAATCCAACGCCGGTGACACAAAGCCCAAGTATGGCTGACCACACATTGCTACCTGCCATTTGCCCTAAATGCACAGGAAATATGAGATTCCCGGCACCAAAGAAAAGCCCAAACAGCATGCTAGCAATGTAAATATATTCTTTTATAAGCAGTTTTTGTTTCATCCTAACCTTCTAACTAACCTTCTAACAAACCTTCTTATCTCCTCGCCACAGCTATTGTTAATTGAAACAAAGCAAAAAGAAAACCATTCCCAACATAAAATAGTGAGTTTGGACAACAGATAATGTTGTTTTGCCAACAAATCACAGAGTAATGTGGTTTTATCTTTCTTTGTCCACTTTTAGAGTAGCAACAAGGAGATAGCAGAGCTCTTTTGGCCCAATAAGTGGAGATTTACCAATCAGATCTTCTCATCAACTTGCAAATTGTAACATATTTCAGCAGTTGTGCGGAAATATGTTACATTTATGTCACAATCGAAGCATTTTTTGCAAAAAGTGACATTGACAAATGAAAAAACAATGAACACAGATTAATCTAAGTGCCTATATCCAAGACGAATTTCTAAAAATTGCCTGAACTAAGCGTCACCTTCCCTCCACATAAAAAAATCCCTAGAAAGCGTTTCCACTCTCTAGGGCCATGTTGCTTAACGCCATGTTGCTTAACTCCATGTTGCTTAACTGCTCTTAACTTTTCCGAGCTTCTTTATGAGACTTTAAGATACCATCAATCAGACCATACTCTATTGCCTGTGGTGCTGACAGATAGAAGTCTCTGTCACAGTCCCGTTCAACCTCTTTTAAAGGTTGTCCAGTTCTCTCTGCAACCATTGCAAAAAGCTCGGCCTTGGTTCTCATTATCTCATCTGACATTAGCTTGATGTCTGAGGCTTGGATAATGCCTCCCATACCACCTAAAGGCTGATGTAGCATCATGTTAGAATGCGGAAGTGCAAAGCGCTTGCCTTTTGTTCCACACATCAGTATCCAAGCTGCCATGGATGCTGCAATGCCTATACATACAGTCTTTACATCGCAGCTGACAATATCCATGGTGTCTATCATGGATAGCCCAGCGGATACAGATCCGCCAGGACTATTGATGTAAACTGTGATGTCTTCACGGCTGTCTTCAGATTCAAGCTGTAGCATGTTCAAATTGAATAAGAACGCCATGTCTTCAGTAATTCCCCCATTTAGATAGAGAATTCTTGTTCCCTCTGGCCTATAAAGTCCAGCCGATGTTTCTAAAATTGATTGTGCCATAATTAATCCTCCCATTGTTCTGAGAATGATGGTTTTGTACCTAAATAGAAATCATCAGAGCCTTTTATCTTCCTCTGAAAGAAGGAATCTATATCAAAGCGCTCTGGCTCCACCCACTTTCTATACGGGGGCAGGTCTCCCTCTCCCGCCCTAGAGCTCTCCACCCCAAAATCGTACTGGCTGTAGTCTGGCAGATGGCATAACTTGGGACTGCAGCGGTCATTCCACACGAAAACTTCACCCGGCTTTAGCCGCTGTAGCATATCGATATCCATTAACGGATACTCGTTGCCACCATACCTTTCTATGTGTATTCCAGAAAGGTCTTGTAGCATCTTGAGAAAGCCCAAGTTTCTACAACCCATGTAAACCCAAACCCTGCAGTTAGCTCTTATAGTCTCAGCACCGTACTTATCATACTTAGCCTCAAGCTGTCCCACATTCTGACACACTAGAATAAATCTAATTCCACGGCTTCTGGATGCTGTTAACATCGAGCCAATAGAAGGAAGACGGGTAAAGTTTGCAAACTCATCGAGTATGAAGCTGACTTTGTTGGGAAGCGACCCCCCAATGCCATCTGCTATGTTAATCAAACAGGAGTAGATTTGATTGACCATGAGAGTTGCAAGGCCGTAGAGGGCTTCAGAGTCGTCCGGGAGAATTAGATACAGGGCTGTAGGC
>CAVKHB010000255.1:0-2216 GCA_963656005.1 Coriobacteriaceae bacterium | reverse complement strand
GTATTAAATGTGGTAAGGTTGTAGACGTGGATTTGCCTTATATGTCAGATTTAATTGACAAGATTGTAGACAAACATGGTTTTGAGTTTACAGGTTACGATCTAGTTTTTAAGGGAATTTGCGCTCAGTGCAAAGAAAACTCTGTTTAACTTTTTTTCCAAACTATATATAATTCCACAGAACGATTATAAAAATTATGGAATTCTTTGAAAAAGATTTTGGAAAAATATTAAAAGCTAATGCTCAAGAGATGAGACACGACCTTTTGCCTCAAGGTACAAACTGTTTTAGGGTCTATGATAGAAATTTAGTTCAGTTTCCTGTAACGGTAGATATTTATGGCAAGTACGCAAAGGTTACTGACTATGGTGAGGATGGCCCTCTTTCTGCAGAATTGCTTTCAAGTTGTGTTGATATTTGTTCTAGGATGCTTTATCTGGAGCACGAGAATATTATTTATTCCTATAGAGCAAAACGTGCTGAAAGAGAGCAACACGAAAAGACAGAAGATAACTGTATAGAAACTATTGTTGACGAAAACAATCTCCACTTTAAGGTAGATTTAGCCACTTATGTGGACACTGGGCTATTTTTAGACCATCGTTTAACTAGAATGCTTGTTAAGGAAAGAAGTATGAGGGCAGATGTCTTGAACCTTTTTTCCTATACTGGAAGTTTCTCTGTCTATGCAGCAGCAGGTGGTGCTGACAGTGTAAAAAACATTGATATGAGTGCAACTTATACCAAGTGGGCAGAAGAGAATTTGGCTCAAAATGGATTTGTTGGGGATTCTTACCAATGTATTTGCATGGATGCAACCAAGTATGTCGCTCAGGCTATAAAGCAAGGCGAAAAGTACGATATAATCATCTTTGACCCTCCGTCTTTTTCTAATAGTAGAAAGATGGATGGAGACTTTGACGTCTCCCGCGACTATGCAAAATGGGTTAAGGATCTTGCGAAATTGCTTAAGAAAACAGGATTTATTCTGTTCTCAACCAATCTTGGATCTTTCAGGATGGATAAAAGACAGCTCAGAGGTTTGAGCGTCAAGGAGATTACAGGAGCAGTACAGGCTCCGGGATTTGTTAAAGGTCGTAAAGGCACGGCCAGGAGTTGGATGATGGCATTAGATGACGATTCACTCAAATTGGATTGGAGTGAAACAAGCGAGAAGCCAAAGAAAAAGTTTGAGAAGGGTTCAGACAAGAAGGCTTCAGAGAGAAGGACTTACGAGAAAAAGACTTACGAAAGAAGAAACGGTGAAAGAGACAAGAGTTACGGAGATCGTAACTACCGTAGCGACAGACCAAGTTATAGAAGTCGCGTAGAGCGTAATTCGGAACGGGGTGGATATGACCGCTACAAAGGCGATTATAATGACCGCGAAGAAAGAAGTTACAGAGATGGCTACAGATATGACCGTTCAGAGCGCCGTGACTGCTATGAAAACTCTAACCGCTCAGAACGTTCTAATCGCTATAACCGCTACGAAGGTTCTAGCCGTTCAGAATATTCAGACCGCTATGAACGCCCACGCTACGAGAAATCGGACAGATTTGACCGCAACGACAGACGTAGCGGATCCTATGGTTCCTATAAAGAGCGTTCAAATAGCTCAACGGGGGGAAGAAGCTCCTCCACGCCTTACAGAGGTCGCGACGAAAAGGCCACCAAGGGCAGAAAACCTTATGGCTATGATTCCTTCAAGCCAGCGCGCTCCAGAGAAGATAGCTCAGACTTCTTTTGGAATGCCGATGACTTTGATCCAAAATCAAATTAAATAAAAAAGGCTGTGGCTCAAAGGTCACAGCCTTTTTAGTTAGTAGCTCTTACAATCCAATCTTTGCTTTCTGCTTCGCCCAAGAATCCTTCAACGTGACAGTTCTGTTGAATACTGGATGCTCTGCAGTTGTATCATAGTCTGGAGTAAAATATCCGCTTCTAATGAACTGTAGATACTCGCCTGGTTTTGCATTGGAGATAGAAGGCTCAATCTTTGCTTCCTTCATGACAATGAGGGAGTCTGGATTAAGGTCATCAAGATAGTTTCCAGTAGCTCCGCCTGGGTTTTCAGCTGCAAAGAGCTTGTCGTAAAGACGAACTTCAGCATTTATTGCATGCTTTGCACTTACCCAATGGCTTGTGCCCTTAACCTTACGGCCATCTGGAGTTTCTCCACCACGAGATTCTGGGTCATAGGTGCAATGGACAAC
>CAVKHB010000254.1:0-2227 GCA_963656005.1 Coriobacteriaceae bacterium | reverse complement strand
ACATGTGTCTTTGCATATACAAATCAACAGCGAATTATTTCTGTAGACTCTCCAGCCTACAAAGCCATGGAAACATTGTATATTTTGGCAGGAAAGAGTCTGCCATCCTCCTCTGGACCTTGGAGCGAAAACGAAATGGCCTTGATGCTTCAGCGCATTGACCGCAACAGCCTTAACGACACCGCTAAAGAATACTACGACTATGTAGAAAGCCTTATCTCTGCCTCCCCCAAACTCCAATACAGCGATAATTTTGCAATGCAATTTGGCTTAGGCTTAAACCTTGAAGGCTACCTCCATACAGACACGGATCATTTCGTAGATGAAGAGGACTGGTTCCACGGCTTTACTTCTCGCAAGCCTTTCTTAAAGGTAAATTTTGAAACTTGGCCAGCCAACAATTTCTATGGTTACTTTGAACTTACTGTACAACACAACTACGGCTACAACGTTGGTTCTTACAAAGGCGAAAACAATCTTCTTTATAAAAACAAATTCAATTTCAACGTACCTATTGTAAATGCTCTGTTGTTCTCAATGCCCTCAAATGACAATTTCTTCGCAGCTTTTGACTGGACAGTACCATATAAGTCCATTGTTTCTGTTGGCGGAAACCATTGGAACATAGTAGCCGGACGTGACAAACTTTCTTGGGGCAACGGTGAAACTGGAAACCTTATGCTTTCGGATTCTTTCCCCAGACAGACTTTTGCAAAGTTTAGTACCTATTTTAATGCCTTTAAATATTCCCTTTTGCTCTCAATCTACCCAGGAGTAGATTCCGTAGAATCACAATATGAGAGCTTGGAAGGTTATAAGGCTCTAGTCACACACCGACTTGAGTTTAATCTTTTCAATAACAAAGTTGGTTTTGTAATCAACGAAGCTTGCATGTTCTGGTCTTCTAAAGCAAAAGGAAACTTTAGCCTTTGGCAAATCAATCCATTTGGCTTTATGCACAACGAGTACATTGCAGGAAATGGAAACTCTCTTCTTGTTTTTGAAGCAAACTACACGCCAATCAATGGCGTAAACGTCTATGGACAGTTTGCTGTTGACGAATTCTCTGGCCCAGGTGAAGGAAGAACAAACCCAGCAGCCTTTGGTGTACTGGCTGGTGTAAAGGGAGCTTTGACTCTTGGACAAGGAATTCTCTATGGTAGCTTTGAATTCGCAAAGACAGATCCCTTCTTGTACATAAGAGGGCTCCACTATTCTGACAACAAAAAAGATTATAAAGGCTATGGCTTTAACGCTCCTCTAAGAACCATCTCCTGTGACAGAATCACATTACAAAACAAGTTTGTAACTTATAAATATGGTAACGATGTCATTCTTTTTAATGGTAAACTAAACTATGAGTTACCTGGCAGGTTCACAGTTGGTTTTGAGGCAATGTTCATGGAACATGGCTCCATGAATGTTAACAGCTACTGGGGAATGTATCGTAAAGAATATGATGATGCTCCAGACATAAAAACACCTACAACCTTTAACCCCTTTGATCCAGATGATTATAACCCTGAGACGGGGAAAAACAGGAACATGCTGTTGAAACTTCAACAATTCTTTCTCTTAGCGCAGAATACAACATTCTTTCTTGCCTAAGTGCATACACTTATGCAGATCTTTTGATTGTTAAGAATGTTAATAACGTTGAAGGCGTCAATGGAACAGATTTTCAGTTGACCTTTGGTGTTTCTTATTCTCTATAAAGATGAGAGAAAAATATAAATCATATAGAATAAAAATGCGTTAGCATATAAGCTAGGGCTAAGTGGCCCCAGCTTATTTTTTTGGAGTTTAAAATGGATAGCGCCTTCCAGCGGTCTGAATCGAATCTAACCCTTGCCCTTCTCACCATGTCCGGAGGCTTGCAAGATGCGTACACCTACATCAACAGAGGTGGCGTCTTGGCAAATGCTCAAACAGGCAACATTGTTAGAATGAGTTTACATTTCCTAGAAAAGGATTTTGTTGGCTTTCTAGCTTTTTTGTTCCCAGTTTTAGCCTTTGCTTTTGGTGTTTTTGTTTCAGAAGAAGTCAGAGTCCGCGTAAAAAACAAATCCAAGCTCCACTGGCGTGAATACGTTGTAATTCTTGAAATTTTAGGCCTCTTTATTTCCGCCTTCATTCCCCACCAGTTAGATGCCGTTGCAAACGCCCTAGTATCTTTTGTATGCGCCATGCAGGTTCAAGCATTCAAAAAGGTTCACGGTTATGCCTA
>CAVKHB010000253.1:0-2234 GCA_963656005.1 Coriobacteriaceae bacterium | reverse complement strand
GAGCAGGTATTCCTTTGCTATGATTACCTTCTTACTCGTGTGGAGGAGTGATAATGACTATTGTTATTAGAAACGCAAAAGTTATTCAGACCATGGAGCCTGTTGAGGTTCTTGATGGTGTTGATATTGTTATTGAGAACGATCTTATCAAGGCTGTTGGCAAGAATGCTGGCAGCCAGGTTAAGGCTGACAAGGTTCTTGAGGCTGAGGGTAAGTACGTTATCCCTGGCATGATTTGTGGTCACCATCACTACTACAGTGGCTTAAGCCGTGGCATGCAAATTTCCGCCGGTCCTCAGACAGATTTGATTCAAACTCTCAAGGAATGGTGGTGGCGTCTAGACAGAGCTCTGGATGAAGAGTCTTTGTATTATAGTTCCCTAATTTGCACACTTGATGCAATAAAAAACGGTACTACTACATGTATAGACCATCATGAGAGTCCAAACTACATTGGCGGTTCTCTTTCAACAGTGGCTTCTGGAATGGAAAAGTTCGGTCTTAGAGGTATTGTGGCTTACGGCATTACAGACCGTAACTACGGTATGAAAGAGATTAAAGAGGGCATTGCTGAAGGTAATAGATTTGCCAAGGAAGTTGATGACAGAGTAAAGCGTGGTGAGAACGTAATGTGTCAGGCTATGGTTGGTGGTCATGCTCCATTTACAATTCCTGAAGAGGGTATGGAGATGCTCGCTGAATCTGCAAAGCTTACCGGTAGAGGCGTTCATATTCACGTTGCTGAAGGCGATTATGACCAGATTTGGTCGCATCACTTCTACAATATGGATATCTTGGACAGGCTTGATAAGCATGGTCTTCTTAGCGACAAGACTCTTTTGGTTCATGGTATTTACCTTAATGAGCATGAGGTTGAGCTGCTTAATGAGAGAGGCTGTTATCTTGCACATAACCCAAGAAGCAACATGAACAACCAAGTTGGCTATAGCAAGTATATTCCTAAGATTAAGAACTTGATTCTTGGTACAGATGGTTGTGGTAGCAACATGTTTGAAGAAATCAAGATTGCTTTCTTTAAGAATAGGGATGCTATTGGGCCATATTGGCCAGGCGATTACATGGCAGCTTTGACAAGGGCTAATAAGTTCTTGGAGAAGTACTTTGTTGGGGATAAGTTTGGAAGAATCGAGCCGGGTTATAAGGCTGATTTGGATATTCTTTCATACCAGAATCCTACACCGCTTAATGCAGGAAATGCTGGTGGACACCTTGTGTGGGGCATGAGCAGTAACTGTGTTGAGTCTGTAATCATCAACGGTAAGGTTGTCATGGAGAACAGACAGTTTGACTTTGATGAGAGAGAAATTTATGCCAAGGCGGCTGAAGTTGCCAAGAAAGTTTGGGCAAGAACTGATGCTATGCCTGCAACAGGAACGAGTGGAATAGTCAGATAACAGATACCAGATAACATATATCTAAAATTTGTATAGGACTATTTTTGTTTTTTTTGATATCTTATGAGGTGGCCGCAACGTTGGTTGCGGCACTCGTGTTTTAGAGTAAACCATTGTCTTTTTTTAAGACTAATGGAATTAGTAAAATAGAGTAAAGCTTGGGAGGAATAATGATAGCGCATGACATCTCAAAAGCTGTAAGAAGGGTTGATGCAGTATCCAAAAGCGAAGGTACTGCAAAATATATTTCCGACTATGATTTTGCTGATTGCCTTTGGGGACGATTAGTTCGTTCAAGCATCCCAAGGGGAATCATCAAAAGCATTACTTTGCCGGAAATGCCAGAGGGCTATAGGTTCATTACTTACAAAGATATTCCTGAGGGCGGCCATAATTATTTGCATATGATAGCCACTGACTGGAAGTGCTTTGCAGAAAATGACGTCAGATACGTTGGCGAGACCATCGGGATTATGGTGGGGCCAGATAAGACCACCGTGGAAGATCTCAGAGAACAGGTCAAGATTGAGTATGAGGAGCAGGAACCAGCTGTGTCCATTGATGATGGCGTTGCGTGCAAGGGTGGCGCGTTCGTCAATTCAGACAATATTCATTGCCGCTTGAAGTTGGAGGTTGGCAATGTGGATGAGGCTTTCAAGAAGGCTGACCGCATTGTGGAAGAGACCATTGAGACGGGCTTTCAGGAGCATGTATATCTTGAGACCAATGGCGCTTGCTGCGTGCCAAATGGTGATGGGTACAAGATTTATGCATCGGCGCAGTGTCCGTTCTATATTACAAAGTCCGTTGCGCCGCTTT
>CAVKHB010000252.1:0-2238 GCA_963656005.1 Coriobacteriaceae bacterium | reverse complement strand
AGCTCTTCAGTGCTAAAAGAGGCTGTCGTTAAAAATTTTGAGAGCATGAACGCTGGTGTTGGTGCTGTTAGAAAAACACTTCATGAAATTGTTTCTAAGTAAGAAGAGAAAAGGAGAAGTTAGGCTATGAAACTTAGAGAAAATTGTAAATATGATCTTGTGTGTCCCACAAGTATGGGTGTGAGAATTACTCCTGCTAATAGACTTCCTGTTCATACAAGCAGATTCTTTGAAATGCAGGCAACCAGTGCTGAGAGTAACGTTCTTAACGTTTCTTCCTCTCTTGGACTTAAGACTAAAGTCCTTACTACTTTTGTGAAGGACAGTCCTATTGCTTCCTTTATCAAGGCTGAGCTTAGATTTAGAAACATTGATTATGAAGGTCCAGAGGTTCCACAGGGTGGTGCTTGGGGTTATAGGCATCAATTCAATATTGCAGATAGCGGTTTTGGTAGCCGTGGTCCAAGAGTTTGGAATGACAGAAGTGGTGAGGTTGGTAGAACGCTTAACGTTAAAGACTTTGATCTAAACAGAATTTTTAACGTTGAAGGTGTGAGAATTCTTCATCTTTCGGGTCTTGTTGCAGCTTTAAGTCCTGAGACAACAAAGTTCTGCCTTGAAGTGGCTAGAGCAGCAAAGGCCAGTGGTACCGTAATTTCGTTTGACTTGAATTATCGGGCTTCTTTCTGGAAGGGAAGAGAAGAAGAGCTAGGTGCAGCGTTCAGCGAGATTGCCAGTGTGGCGGATGTCCTTATTGGGAATGAAGAAGATTTCCAGCTTGCGTTGGGTATGAAGGGGCCTGAGGCTGGTGGGAAAGGTCTTGAGAAGAAGATGGACCAGTTCAAGGAAATGATTGCACAGGTGAGAAAGTCCTATCCACAGGCGCAGGTGTTTGCTACCACCCTCAGAGAAGTTGTCAGTGCCAATGAACATAACTGGGGCGCTTTGATGCTGGTTGGAGATACCTGGTACACGGAAAATCCTAGGCCAATTCAGATTATGGACCGTATTGGTGGTGGAGATGGCTTTGTTGGTGGCCTTTTGTATGCAATTCTTGCAGGAAAGCCACAGGAAGATTGGATTAAGTTGGGCTGGGCAACTGGGGTGCTGGCTACAACCGTTTTGACAGATTATTGCACTCCTGCAGATGAGGAGCAGATTTGGTCTGTGTATAGCGGAAACGCAAGAGTTAAGAGATAAGTTGGAGGATAGTATGGATAATTCTAAGAAAGCCGATATCGGTCTAATTGGCCTTGCCGTCATGGGCGAGAATATCGTGATGAATATGGAGTCAAAGGGCTTTACGGTGGCTGTTTATAACAGAACTCTGAGCAAGGTGGATGACTTTGTCAACGGCAGAGCTAAGGGTAAGAATATCATTGGAACGCATAGCCTTGAGGAGCTTGCTTCCTCTCTCGCAAGGCCACGTAAGGTGATGATGCTGGTTAAGGCCGGGGCTCCAGTTGACGACTATATTGAAAAACTTCTTGGTGTTCTTGAGCCAGGGGATGTCATCATTGATGGTGGAAACAGCCATTTCCCAGATACTATTCGCAGAACGGCTTATGTTGAAAGTAAGGGACTTCTTTACATTGGTACTGGCGTTTCTGGTGGAGAAGAGGGGGCTCTTAAGGGGCCATCCTTGATGCCAGGTGGATCTGAGGCTGCATGGCCATTAGTAAAGCCAATTTTACAAGCTATTTCTGCTAAAGTTGAAGATGGTACCCCCTGCTGTGACTGGGTTGGTAGCGACGGGGCTGGCCACTTTGTAAAGATGGTGCACAACGGCATTGAGTACGGCGATATGCAACTTATCTGTGAGGCCTACCAGCTTATGAAGGACATGCTTGGCATGAGCGCTGATGAGATTCACCAAGTCTTTGCTCAGTGGAATAAGACTGAACTTGACAGCTATCTTATCCAGATTACAAGCGATATTTTGGCCAAAAAGGATACCGATGGACAACCTTTGGTTGATAAGATTCTAGATACTGCTGGCCAAAAAGGAACCGGAAAATGGACAGGCATTGCAGCTTTGGATGAGGGCGTTCCTCTTACGCTTATTGGCGAGGCGGTTTTTGCAAGATGCCTTTCAGCTATGAAGGCTGAGCGTGTTAAGGCTGATGAAGCTTTTAAAATTCAGCGTAAGCAGTACAATGGAGACAAGAAAGCTATGGTTGAGGATATTAGAAGGGCTCTTCTTGCTTCAAAGATTATTTCTTATGCACAGGGTTATGT
>CAVKHB010000251.1:0-2239 GCA_963656005.1 Coriobacteriaceae bacterium | reverse complement strand
GGGCTACTGCAGTTGTTTTAGCCCACAATCATCCTAGCGGAAATTTGGAGCCCAGTCTTGATGATTTGGCTATAACCTCACGTATTAGAAAGGCTGGCGCTCTTCTTGGGATAGAAGTTTTAGATCATATTATTTTCAGTGAGGATTCGTATAGATCCTTGGTTGAAACGGGAGAATTTGCGTTGCAATAGAGTGTTTAGGTCCAGCGGGAATCGGACCCGCATTTCATCCTCCGGAGGGATGCGCCTTATCCATTGGGCTATGGACCCTTGACGTTTTCAACTGTGCGATAATCTTAAAACTTTGCTATACTTTTATTCAAGTTAGAGAGTATAATGACGGGCAATGCTTAAACAATTGTTTATTAGGGATTACAAAAATACAGAGGACTCTGTTGTAAGAGAACGCTACGCAAATGTTGCAGGTGTGTTTGGAATTGTGACAAACCTAGTCATTGGTGTTGCAAAACTTGTTGTGGGAACAGCCTCTCACAGTGTGAGTATTATTGTCGATGCAACAAATAGCCTTTCAGATTGCGCAACTAGCGTTCTAACGATTGTGGGCTTCAAACTGGCCAGCAAGAAGCCCGATCATGAGCATCCGTATGGTCATGCCCGCTACGAATATGTTGCAGGGTTTGTGATTGCTCTTTTTATGTTGGCCATGGGAGGAGTGTTCGCAAAGGAATCGGTCTGTAAAATTCTGTGGCCTGAGGAGTTGGCTATTAGCGTGACCACATACGTGATGCTTGCGGTGGCCGTGGTGGTGAAGGTGCTACAGATGGCGGTGTATACCGATTTTGCCAAGGCCATTGCGTCTAAGACGTTGCAGGCAAACGCTCAGGACACGAGGAATGATATTATATCGGCGTCAGCTATCTTGGTGGCTATGGTGGTAATGGGCATTTTCAAGATAAATGTGGATGGCTGGCTTGGTTTGGCCGTCTCAATTTTTGTGATTATTAGTAGCCTTCAGACGCTGAAGGAAGAGCTGGAGCCTATCATTGGGATTGTGCCAACTCCACAGAGGGTGAAGGAAATTACGGACGCGCTTAAGTCGTATGATGTGGTGCGAGGCATTCACGATTTGGCCATTCACAATTACGGGGTGCATAACGATTTTGTTACCGTGCATGTGGAGGTGGATGCGTCCATGAGTATGCTGGAGGCGCACGATAAGATTGATAATATTGAACGTGATTTTAGAAATAAGATGGGTATTGCTCTTACTATCCACATGGATCCTGTAATTGTGGGAGACCCTAAAATGGACGCTTTGATGGCCCAAATAGGGGAGAAGTTGCAAAAACTTGACCCTTCATTGCATTTTCATGACATCAGAATGGTGGATGGGCCTTCTCATACCAATGTGGTTTTAGACTGCGAAGTGCCACAAGAAAAGAACTATACTAGCGAGTTTTTGGCTAGCTATTTGCAGGCAAATGTTAAGTGGGATACACAACTTTATTTCATAGTTGAAATTGATAGGCCTCTTTGTTGAATGGTTGAAGTTTAACTGGGTTTTTATCATAATATAAGGAGTTAGGAGACCTAGTATGAAACCTTCTTTATTAGTTCTTGCAGCAGGCATGGGATCCCGTTACGGTGGTGTAAAGCAAATAGATCCTGTTGGTTCACATGGCGAAACGCTTTTAGATTACAGTGTTTTTGATGCTCACATGAGTGGTTATGGTAAAGTTGTCTTTATCATTAGACCTGATATTGAGAAGGATTTCAGAGAGAGGCTCTTTGACAGAATTGCTAGAAACATGGATGCAGAATATGTATTCCAAACTAGAGAAAGTCTTTTGACTGAAGAACAGATCAAGCTTTCTGCTGAAAGAACCAAGCCTTGGGGCACAATTCATGCAGTTCTTTGTGCTAAAGATGTTCTTAAAACTCCGTTTACAGTTATTAATGCAGATGACTATTATGGCAGAGAGGCCTACGATATTTTAGGCAATTACCTTTCTGGATTAGAGAATTGTAGTACAGAGCATGCCATGGTTGGCTATCTTTTGAAAAACACAATGAGTCCAATGGGAAGTGTCTCTAGGGGAATTTGTCAGGTCAAAGACGGTTACTTGCAGGGCATGAGAGAAAACACAAAGATTGAATATGCTGGGGATAAGATTGTTTCCCATCTTCCAGAAGGAGATGTTTATCTTACTGGAGATGAGTGGGTTTCAATGAACTTCTTTGGTTTTACTCCAACTGTGTTTGATTCAATGACTGAATAC
>CAVKHB010000250.1:0-2240 GCA_963656005.1 Coriobacteriaceae bacterium | reverse complement strand
GTCGAATAGTACCCCCCCCCAGCAGGTTGTCAAGGAAATTCAACGCTGGAGGGCAAACGCTGGAGTGTAAAAGCCATGCCATAAAATTTAATTAAAACAAATCAATCTAAAAATAAATCATTCAAGCAATAGCCACTGTTAAACACCATTGTTTTAAGTTATAATTCCAACATGGTTTTCAAAGAAACAGAAGTGGTAGAATTAAAGGAAAAGATGAATGACTCAGTGCCCAAAGAAATTGTTTCTTTTCTGAATTCTTTTGATGGAACAATTTATATCGGGATAAAAGATGATGGCACAGTCTGTGGAGTAACGAAGCTTGACGAGACGTTGAAAGCCATATCCGAGATTATTACCGCTCAAATTCTACCAAATCCTCAAACTTTGATTTCCATCAATACAATTGAAATAGGCAACAAAGCTATCGTTGAGATTAAAGTTTCAAAAGGCACGGCTCTATTTTACCTAAGAAAATATGGACGGAGCGTCACTGGTTGCTATCAGCGAATAGGAACAACCGCAAGAGGAATGACAGAAGACCAAATCAATGCTGCCTACATCAAAAGCCTTAACATAAAAGACAAATCTATAATAGAGATTCGCTCTGCCCGACAAAATCTCACTTTCAAGATGTTTGAATACTATTTGACATCTGCAAACATCCATTTTAATGCCGATACCTTTGGTGAGAACTTCTGTCTTTACACAAAAGACGGAGAATACAATGAGCTTGCGAACCTGTTGTCCGATGAAAACGACATCTCCATCAAGGTTGCTGTTTTCAAGGGCAAAGATAAAACAGACTTTATCAAACGTAATGAGTTTGGACATAAGTGCCTTATTGAAGCAATGCAAAATGTTGAAACATACATTGAATCTCTAAATGAAACCTTTATTAAGATTGATGGCTCTTTAGAAAGAAAGGAACGCAATAAATTCAATACTGCTGCCTTTAGAGAAGCATGGGTAAATGCTTGTGTGCACAACAAATGGTCTGAAAAGATTCCTCCAGCAGTATGGATGTACGAGGACAGAATAGAAATATTCTCTAACGGAGCTTTACCAGACAATTTCTCTAAAACCGATTTTTACAGAGGCATCAGTAGACCAGTAAACAAAGAACTTACAGACATCTACACAAAATTGCATTTAATTGAACAATCTGGCCATGGTGTTCCAATTGTCGTAAAACAATATGGCAAAGAAGCTTTTGAATTTGGAAAGTCCTTTATCATCGTTACAATCCCATTTGAACAACCGTTTACAGTTGCAAATGAGACTGAAAAAGCAACTGTAAATGCAACTGTAAATGCAACTGTAAATGCAACTGTAAAATTAACAGAGACTCAAAGGCAAATACTTAAAGCAATGAAAGAAAATCCAATAATTACTATTGGAGAATTGGCAAAATCATTAGAAGTTAATTACACAACTATAACTAGAAACATATCAAAACTTAGAAAGAACGGATTTCTTGAAAGGCTTGGCTCAGACAAGAGTGGCACTTGGATTGTTATAGACAAATAAATCCATCACATCCCCACTTCTCTCCCATCCCTAAAAGTCACCCTCACATCCTCCTTGGAATACACTACCACCTTGTCCACCAAGGAGATAAATAGGAATGGAGAGAATTCAGCTACTAATTTATCGGCTTCACGCAGAACCTTGCAAACACTCTCCAGTTGCAACCCACAGTTCTTCCGCCGTGCAATCTCTGCTTCAAGCTTTTTCTGCTTGTCTAAGGCTTTGACGTAAATGTCTTTTATACCAGAGAGTTGGGTGCTATCGGTTATCGGTCTAGATTGGAGGGCTGTGGTATATAGCTCTTTGGAGATGGCTATCTGGGAGGTGGCAGAAGAAAGCTCACGCTCCAGTGCATAAACAGAATACAGGCTAACCATCAAGCCCTCAAGATTGGCTATGACTTCATCCTTGTTATCTAAATACTCATTTAGAGCCCTAACAACAACATCTTTTAATTCATCTTCCGTCAAATGCACATTGCTGCCACAGCCCTCATACTTTCTGTTGCACCTATAGATAACCCTTCTGTATTTATCTGTACTATGCCAGATTTTAGAGCCATAAAAAGAGCCACATTTGCCACATACAACCTTGCCACTGAAGATGTTGGCATTGTAGTTAACCCGTCCTTTTCTTGAAGCAATCTCGGCTTGCACAAGGTCAAAGACCTCTTTACTAACAATAGCCTCATGGCTACCTGTCACATAATATTT
>CAVKHB010000249.1:1663-2248 GCA_963656005.1 Coriobacteriaceae bacterium | reverse complement strand
GCATAAAAGCATCATAAAAGAAAAGGCATTTGTTAAAGTCTATTGACTTCTCTTTTAATTCTTCCATTATTGGATTTCTTATGTTGTCAGAAGGATTATATCTACGAGCAACAAAAATGCCTGGACCATTAAGCTTTCTCTCTCCCTTTCTAAAATACATAAAAGAGAGAGAATTAACAGAAATATCCAAGATATTCTCACCACTTTTGGATTTGGTGTCCTCATCAGCATTTGCAGCAACATGATACAATTGCATTGCTCTTTTTTCGATTATTCCATATTTTCTTTTTGGCTTTTTTAGTGGTTTCTTATTCTCTTCCTTAAAATCCTTAGAATAACTCCATTTCTCTTCACCAGTATTTGCGTCTCTAACAATTGCATCTACAATAGTTCCATTTTCCTCTCTAAATAAACTAACTTTATAGTTCTCTTTACACTTTTGAGTATCTTTGTCCCAATACTCAGAAGGAGCCTGAGCCATAATTTTTTCTAATGCTAGCGACTGTGCCTCTTTTGAAAGATTCAGCTCTTTTTTAGCTTTCTTACTTTTTGATGTTTTTTTCTTTTGTAAGAAATCTATAATCT
>CAVKHB010000249.1:0-1653 GCA_963656005.1 Coriobacteriaceae bacterium | reverse complement strand
CTATAATCTCTTTAAAACTAAATCTTACTGTTTTTTTAGTACGTTGTGCTTGCCAGTTGATTTTCTTGTTTGTTTTGTCATAGGGACAATTTTTTCTGTGAGAACTTCCTCTCTTTAACTTAAAATATGGTTTTATGCTACGCGGTGAATCTTTTGCGCAAATACGATTTTCAAAATCAGCTCCGCAAAGCATTCCATCAACTATTCCAGGACAACAGAGTCTCTTAGTAGAATCAGTTAAATCTTCAGCCTCATCGGCTTTGATGGGATCCTTTGTTATAATTTTACCTGTTTCAAGATCCCTAATATGAGCATAAAAAGACATGCTACACGCCTCCTCAAAGTAATATTATAAGGGAAAACTTCCCATGCCTATATTTTCCCACAAAGGAACTTTTTCTCCAAATTTTGACAAGCTTTTTTTGCTTTTTTTAGCTTTGAGGAGTCTTTTTTGCTGAAAAACGGCTAAAACAATGCATAGAAACTTTTTTTTGAGACAGAAGCAAAGATTTTAACCAGAAAACTTACCTAAAAAACTAGTCTTTGCAAAATGAACTAGTAATATCTATGCTCTCTGGATACCTATTAACTGGAACGCTAGATAAAATCGCCTTACAATTGGAAATGTTTCTTTTGTCAAAACCAATAATAGCAGTATCACAGGGTTCTTTACACACAAGTCTCACATGAATTGTTTTTCCCTTTTCTATTTCTGAAAGAGAAATTTGTTTTATTGTTTTCTTTCTAAAAGATTCCATGTCATACATGGCGTAGAACTTATGCCTATCAAAGGCCTCATGCATTTTGTTAAGCGAGTCCTGATTTGATAGAAAACTTCTGTTCAGTTCTACAGCTTCTATCTCATGGCCAATTATATATTGTATTTCTGAGGCTTCAAGCCCAATGCCATAAAGATGCGTAGCAAAATTTCGTCTAAGTAAATACGTAGTTGGATCCTTTTCTTCTATGTTAAGATCTCCAAGATAGGATAAAATCCCTGACAATACTGTGATTCTCCTTTTTGTATCGTCATCTTTAAAGAAAGCTGAACTTTCTTTGCTTAGGTCTGCAGAAGTGCATCTTGTGCCGTAATCTTTTTCATGACAAGCAATCGGAAGATCTCCAACATCTCTTACATCATTGGGCAATGAGAGATTCCCAGCTTTAACTAGGTTGTTTATTTCCGTCTTTCGTCTTTCTATAAAATTCCACAAGAAAGAAATAACGGGTACAATTCTGACTGCGTTTTTAGTTTTTCCTCCAACCTTTAGACTTCTAGCGTTATATTCCGATGTCCTTGTAACAACAGCAGCATACCTTGAGCTGTCAGAATAAACACTGTTAGTAATGTCACTAAAATTTAGGCCACAAGCTTCATTGTTTCGTAGACCAAGGAAAAACATCAGATATAGTCCAAGTTCTTGTCCTCTTGTATGCAAAGGATCTAAGTTCTTAAACTGGTTTATTAGTCGCATCTCTTCTTTTGTAGAAAGAGACCTTGGAATTAAAAGCCTTTTTGCTTCGCCCTTAGAAAGCTTTGACAAATTCCCATTACTTTCTATCAGAGATGTATCAGCACTCCAAAAAATCTTTTGAGCAAATCCAAGGTTGTCAAGCCCAACTTTATAGACTCTCCAAAACAAAGCTCTAAGC
>CAVKHB010000248.1:0-2258 GCA_963656005.1 Coriobacteriaceae bacterium | reverse complement strand
CAAACCATGCTGGAAGCTCAAGAGCATGGTATTGGAATGATTGTGCAGGAGTCTGGGACTATTCACAATATTTCGGTTGCCGAGAATATCTTTTTGGGACATGAAAAACTTTTTTCAAGTGGGCCTTTTGTTGATAAGAGAAAATTGACGGCTAAAGCCCAAGAACTATTGGATGAGCTTGGGGTTAAGGAGTTTAGGGCTTCTGATAGAACAGGCCTTCTTGATATGCAAATGCGCAAAATTATCGAGATTGTCAAATGTCTTTACTGGAAACCGGATCTTCTCATTGTTGATGAAACTTCAACGGCGCTTTCGCTTGAAGGTCGTCAGTTTTTGTATCAGGTGATGGATAAACAGCGCAAGGACAATAAGTGTGTTTTGTTCATTTCCCATGACCTAGATGAGATGATGACTCAATGCGACAATCTAACCGTTCTCAGAGACGGAGTAATTATTGGCACGCTAGAGAAATCTCAATACGAGCCAGGTGTCATCAGGAAGATGATGGTTGGCCGAGAAATTAAGGGTGACTACTACAGAAATGACATGGATGGCTACTCTGATGAGGTAGTCTTAAAGGCCGATTGTATTACAACGCTAGAAAAGCTATTGTGCTTCACCTTGGAACTTCATAAGGGTGAAATTTTAGGTCTGGGCGGTCTTTCTGACTGTGGCATGCATGATGTTGGAAGGGCTATTTTTGGCATTGAAAAGGTTCTAGATGGTGCCGTTTTGGCACGCGGTGCAAAGGTTACGAGTCCTGAAGATGCTATTGCAAACAAGATGGCCTACGTTTCCAAAAACCGAGATACAGAGTCCTTAGGTCTTTCTGCTACAATCTTTGAAAATATTGCTTCAACTGGTTATAGGATAAATAGATGGTTTGCCAATTTGATTTCTGGAAAGAAAGAGAATGCCTACGTAGACAAACAAATTCACGACTTATCCATCAAGTGTGCAGGCAAGCATTATTTAGTAAATACGCTTTCTGGTGGAAACAAACAGAAGGTTGTTTTTGGTAAATGGGTTGCCTCAGATGCCGATATTCTAATCCTTGACTGTCCAACTAGAGGTATTGACGTTGGTGTTAAGGCTTCTATGTACAAGCTCTTCTACGAGATGAAGAAAGCTGGAAAGTCCATCATTTTAATTTCTGAAGAATTGCCAGAGCTCATTGGTCTTTGTGACAGGGTTTTGATTATGAAGGACGGCAGGGTCACTCACGAGGCTCACAGAAGTGAAAGACTTACTGAGCATAGTCTTATTGATTACATGATTTAAGGTTAAAGGGGGCTAAGAATGACAAATACAAATACTATTGAGGTTAGTAAGGCTAGCAAGCTTAAAGCCTCTATAAAGAGAACAATGGAAAGTAGAATTTTTGTTAGACTTCTTCCCATTATTTTCTTGGCTCTTTTGATGGTTTTCTTCTCAATTGCTACTGGTGGAAGATTCACTTCTAAGCAAAGTCTTAGAGTTATTGTTCAACAGGCTTTAATTGTTGCTACTGTTTCAACTGGAGCCTGTTTTATCTTTGCAACCAACAACGTCAACCTTGCAATGGGAGCTACCACGGTTCTTACCGCAACTTTAGCTGGCATGGCTTACAACGCAACGGGAAGCGTGGCTGTAATGGTCATTGTTGCCCTGGTGCTTGGTGCAACAATAATGGCCGTTTCTGCGCTTTTGAGCACACTTTTGAGGGTAAGAGTCATGTTTGTGACCATTGTTATGATGACTTTGCTTTCTTCTTTGCAACAATCAATTCTTGGTGGATCTACCGTTGCTCTTCCTTATGACATGATTCAAAGACTTACAAAGATGAACTTTTCTTACATTGCTTTTGGAGCCTTCTTTGTTGTTTGTGTCATTCTTTTCCACTTTACAAATATTGGTAGATCTTTGCGCTTTATTGGTACAAACAACACCTGTGCTGAGCAAACAGGTATCAGTAAAAGCAAGTATTTGTTTATTGCTTTCATCATTGCCGGTATTGGTTGTGGAATTGCAGCCCTTTTGGCAATTGTTAGAGCTTCAAGTATTGGGCAAAGAACTCTTTCTTCTTTAAATATGGACTGCATGTTGGCTCTGGTTCTTGGTGGTATGTCCATCTTTGGTGGAAGTAGATCTTTTGCATTTGCCGGGGTGGTTGGTGCTATTACCGTTTACATCCTCAACCAAGGACTTTTGATGATTGGCGTTTCATCAACAATTATTCAAGGTATTAGGGGAGTGCTTTTCCTCATTTTGGTTAGTAC
>CAVKHB010000247.1:0-2277 GCA_963656005.1 Coriobacteriaceae bacterium | reverse complement strand
GGTTTTTCTCAGGAGCAACTTGATAAAGTTTGCTCCCCTATCGGGATAAAAATAGGTGCTGTGACGCCGGAGGAGATTGCAATTTCAATCATGGCTGAAGTTATCTCGTACTTCAGAAGCGATAAAAATCTCGTAACGGTTGACCCTAACTTGATTAAGGTGATGACAAAAGAGCATGGCGTTGACGTGCGAATTGTTGAAAAACATGGCTCGGCTCCGCGTTCTGTGGGAAGCCAAATGTTTGTGACAAAAGATGGCAAGCTCTATGGAACTATCGGTGGCGGTGCAATTGAAAATAGGTCAATTGAGATTGCTAAGCAAATGATTAAAGACAACACGTCTTATCATTTAGAGCACTTTACGCTAGATGCGTCCTCTGATCTTGGGATGATTTGTGGGGGCAATGCAAAGGTCATTTTTAGCCTAATTTGAAAATTTTTTAATTTTTTTCAAAAAAAAGCCCAAAAAGCTAAATGAAATTTTCTCTTTTTTTGTATTCCTTTATGAAGGGGTTTAAAAGTCAGCCAAAAACAAACGCCGTCGTTGACGGATTTTTGGAGCCTTTTCCTCTTCAGGAGTGCAGTATGAATCATCTCAACACAATTTTGATTGAGGGAAATTTGACAAGAGATCCTCAAACGATTTCTGCCAAAGAAGGTTGCAGTTTCACAATTGCAAACAATCGGTACTATCTGAAAGATGGGAATTGGGTAAATGAAGCATCGTTCTTCATTGTTTTTGCCTATGGAAAACTTGGGGATTCGTGTTTGAAGTATCTTACCAAGGGGCGTGGAGTTAGAGTTTGTGGAAGGTTAAAACAATTCACTAGTAAGAGAAGTTCAATTCCACAAGATTTTGTTTTCATTATTGCTGAGCACGTTGAATTCCAGCCCAGTAAAAACACAGAAAAACCCACTACGAGCGAGGAGGCTAATGCTTCCAAGGATAATTCAGACATTACAGAGCAATCTAAAATTGCTCAAAGTGAAATTGCCCAGAGCGAAATTATCCAAACTCAATCTGAAAGCTGTGGCCTTGATTCTGAAGTAGAAAACAAGGACTTTGAGCCATCTATGAGTGTGGATGCAGATCCAGAAGAGGTTGTAGTAGCTGAGCAAAATGCTGAGGAAGAATATTTCTAAAAACAAAGGAGGTTGAGAGAAAAGTCCTTCAGCAAAGACCAAAGAACTAACTAGAGTTCAAAGGAGGCGCCTAGGGAGATTTTTTTAAACACAAGTTGCATATTTTAATAATTTAAATTCACGTTTCATTCCAGATTACATTTAAATTATATTAATTCATATTCCAAATCATAATACCGTCCCTGCATTCGCCTGTGCCATGCAGGGACTTTTTGCAAAAATCTTCCAAATAAGCTTTAATGGGAAAATCCTAAAAAAGATGATGGACAAGTTGTTGCCATAGTATTGAAGTAGAAACAGTAATAGCAATAAAATGGGCAAGAAGGAGAACATTCATGAGCATTTTCGTTCTTTCCGTTGGCGGTTCAATCATAGCACCAGATAAGGTTAATACCACTTTTCTTTCTTCTTTCCTAAAAGAGATGAAGAAATATTTGGAAGAAAATCCCGAGTCAAAACTAATCTTTGTTTGCGGAGGTGGCGCGCCAGCAAGAGTTTATCAGCAGGCCTTCCGAGAAGTAGCTGGCGAAACAGAGAATCAAGATGCAAGCATACAGGACTGGATTGGAATTCGCGCAACCCATCTTAACGGCGAACTTGTGAAAGCCCTCTTTGGGGAGCTTTGCACAGACGCACTGGTCACAGATCCCACGGTCAGCACCATTGAATTTAAGGGTCGCGTTCTTGTAGCAGGCGGATGGAAACCAGGCTTTTCTACGGACACGGACGCAGTCTATCTTGCACGCCGCTTTGGAGCCAAGACAGTCATCAACCTCTCCAACATAGCCAAGGTCTATACCGATGACCCTCGTAAAAATCCAGAGGCAAAACCAATTGATAACATCTCTTGGGACTCATTCAGAGAGATGGTTGGCAATGAATGGATACCGGGAAAGAATGTTCCTTTTGATCCAATTGCATCAAAGATTGCACAGGAAACTGGAATAAGGGTCATTTGTGCTGATGGAAGAAATCTAGAAAACACAATTGCAATTCTGAACGGAAAGGCCTTTGAAGGTACCACAATAGGCTGAAATTTCAATTAAAGCTACAAAGCTTTTGTAATACGTTTAAGAATTCTTAGACCTCTTGAGCTCAAGAAAAAAAGGAAGAGGATCAGCAAAGTCTTCGGGGA
>CAVKHB010000246.1:0-2290 GCA_963656005.1 Coriobacteriaceae bacterium | reverse complement strand
GTTCGCTTGTGAGTTGGCTTGCTTGCTGGCCTGAAGGCTGGATGCTGCCGGGGGAGGAGGCGAAAACGTTAGGAAGTAATAAGAATGACAATAAAAATATGGTTAAAATCTTGATTAGAAGTTTCTTCATTTTTTGATCCTTTTGCGACCCATTGCTGAGTTTTTCGCGTGGCCCTTATTGAACCCCGTTTGAGGCTCTTTGTATGCACGATTGCATGATAAGTGTGGGAAGCAAAAGTTGTCAATGATTATAATTAGTGGTGAGTTTCTGGTAGTGTGTACTTAAACGGCAAAAAAAGGCTCAAAAAGTAGACAAGTCTACTTTTTGAGCGAAAAAAACGCGTTTAAGTACACATTTGCTGAGAATTACTCCTTGGATAGCGCTTGTTCTATGAGGCTCATCAGTTTTGCCATTGTGGTTTTGCTTGTTATGGCGCCAAGGATGGGTGAGCCGACAATTTTGCCATCTTTTCCTACCACGTAGGTGGTTGGGTAAGCATAGATTTTGGAAGCAAATTTTCCAGCGGCAGAATTTGATGGAAAAGTAATATTCATGTAACTTGCCTTCTTGGATTTTAGGATGGATTTGGCCTTTTCAATCATTTTGATGTTGTTGTTAAGGGTGTCAACGTTAATTCCAATGACCATGCCGCCTTTTTGCTTTAATTCTTTGTCTAGTGCATCTAAGTCTCCCAACTCAGAAAGGCAGGGAGGGCAGGTTGAAAACCAAAAGTTTACAACGGTGACCTTCCCTAGGAAGATGGACTGGTCAACGGGATTTCCATTAAGGTCTGTACCTTGAAAAGAGGGGAAGGTATCTCCGTCTTTTGCTATGATGACTGTCAAACTTACAAGTAAGACAATAAATAGAAGGACTAATTTTTTTGAGTTAATTCTTGTGTTCATTTTTTTCCTCCGAATTCTTAGAAGCACGCGTTTTCAAGACACGTGCAGTTTGGCAAGAGAACGAGATGGCACAGGTGGGGCAAGCTTTTATGCACTTGCCACAGCGGATGCACTCACCATCATTTGCATTCTCCAATACGACAACATCCATCTTGCACACCTGTTCACATTTTCCACACGAGATGCATTTATCCTTGTCGACTTTAAGCGACACAAGCGATATCTTGTTGAAAAGCGAGTAAAACGCACCAAGGGGACATATCCACTTGCAAAATGGCCTATAAATTAATACCGATATTAAAATGACCGCCAATAAAAGGGTCATTTTCCAACTAAATAAGAAACCGAGCGAGGCTCTAATGGCTGAATTCACAATTGCTAAAGGTATAGCTCCTTCTAAGATTCCAACAGGGCATAAGTACTTACAAAAGAAAGGAATAGATAGTCCTGCCTCATCTACAATAAACATGGGAAGAAGCACGACAAAAACGGCAAGAATTACATATTTTACATAGGTAAGTTTGCGGACTTTTTTTGTTGAAAGTTTCTTGGAAGGAATTTTATACAACAATTCTTGAAACCAACCAAAGGGGCAGAGAAAGCCACAAACGATTCTTGCTAGAGTGACACCAAAGAGGATTACTAGGCCTGAAACGTAGTAGGAAAAGTTGTGTTCTGGAGAGCCCGTAACGGCTTGAAAGGCTCCAATGGGGCAGGCGCCAGTTGCTGCAGGGCAGGAATAGCAATTAAGGCCGGGAACACAAAAGCTCTTGGTTTTGCTTTGGTTAATTGTTCCTTTTGCAAAATTGAGAACGTGAATGTTGGAAAGAAAGGTGGCTAAAAGGCCAATAACGAATCTGTACTTTGAGAGCAAAAAAGATAGGGTTTTTGACTTTTTTTCTTTCATTATCCTATTCCAACGCATTCTAAGCAGAGCTTTATTGCCTTGTTCAGAACAATAGCTCCCTCTCCGCGGACTATGCCAATAGCAATGAAGAGCAGGGCTATGAGGGTTAAAACTATCCTAATAAAAATAACTTTCTTCATGGTTTGGTTTGATTATTCAAAGAGATATTTCAAATATCCGTAACCTTCTTTATCCATATCGGGATAGGGGATGAAGCGGATGGAGGCGCTGTTTATGCAGTATCGGACTCCGTTGGGGGATTCGCGATCTCCTTGGAAGACGTGGCCTAGGTGGCTATCTCCGGCGCGGCTTCTGACTTCTGTGCGGACCATGCCGTGGCTTGTGTCCACCAGTTCTACGACGGATGGCGCTTCAATGGGGGAGGAGAATGCGGGCCAGCCGCAGGAGCTTTCAAATTTGTCTAGGGAGGAGAACAGCGGTTCGCCCGTGACGATATCTACGTAGATGCCGGCGTCG
>CAVKHB010000245.1:1371-2298 GCA_963656005.1 Coriobacteriaceae bacterium | reverse complement strand
GTCCCTTGCGTTGGCCAATTGTGTAATTCCATATTCCTTTGTGGTAGCCTAGGATTTTACCTTCCGTATCAACAATTTTTCCCTTTACTGGCTTAACATCAAGAAGATCTGAGTAATGACCGCCGTAGAAATCTTGGCTTTCAGTTTGATCTGCTGTATGAAATCCCAAAAGTTGGTCTATATGTCTTGTCTCTGTTTTCTCCATACCGCCAAGAGGGAAAAGAGTTCCACCAAGTTGTTTTTGAGATAGCCTATAAAGGAAGCAACTTTGATCTTTTTTAGGGTCAACTCCACGAAGTAAACAGTAACGACCATCCTTCTTCTCTATGCGGGCATAGTGACCAGTTGCAAAATAATCAAATTGGATGCCTGCTTCCCTAGCATAATCTACCATTGCTCCAAATTTAATCTTTGGGTTACACCAAACACATGGGTTTGGAGTTCTGCCATTCAGATACTCTTCTTTGAAGTTTTTAAGAACAACGGATTCATAGAGTTTTGAAATATCCAGAACGGTGTGTTCAATGCCAATTTTATCGCAGATAGCTTTGGCTTTTTGAACATTTTCAACAGAACTTGGAGAAAAACAGGCTGCCTTTGTAGGGTCTCCTACAAATGGAACATCTTTATTCCAAAGTGTCATGGTAACCCCATGAACTTCATAACCTCTTTCTTTGAGAAGATAAGCAACAACAGATGAGTCTATCCCACCACTCATTCCAACTAGAACTTTTTCCATACTGGAAAACTGTACACCAATTGAGATACTTTGCACAGATGTATTATTTAGAGTAAAATCCAAAATCATGACGAATATGACAAATAATTTTTCAAAAAAGCTAGTTTTTACTGCCCTTTTTGCAGCCTTAATAGCCGTTTGTGGTTTTATATCAATTCCCGTACCAGGAACTCCAATTCCCATAGTTC
>CAVKHB010000245.1:0-1361 GCA_963656005.1 Coriobacteriaceae bacterium | reverse complement strand
TGCTTACCGTACTTACAGGCCTAATGCTAGGTCCTGTTTGGGGAACAATAGCAACTGCTTTATTTTTGGTTGCTGGGGCTCTTGGTCTTCCAATTTTCTCAGGTGGAACCGGTGGAATCTCAAGGCTTATGGGACCTACTGGAGGCTTCTTATTTGGGTATGTCATAGCTACATTAATTGCAGGAATAATAGCCCAAAGACCAGTATATGGTAAAAAAACTTCACTCATACGCTTAATATTGGCTACTGTTGCTGGTTTTGTAGTTATGTATATTCCTGGAGTAATTCACTTCATGAATGTGATGGAAAAGACTTTTGCGCAAACAATGACACTTTGCGTTATTCCCTATATTCCAGGTGATATTGTAAAAATGGTTATTGCTATTTTGCTAGCTTCAAAATTGAGAATTGTAGCTTCTTGGTATATCTTCACACCAGATGAACATGAACTGGAGCACATGGAAGATTAAAGGATTTGAAGTGGAACAGAAAGCAATTGAAGTAAAAAAAGTTTCTAAGTTTTTTCTCACTACAGATGATAAGGCTTCTAAGAAATTCGTTGCCTTGGATGATGTAAGTTTTTCAGTTGAAAAAGGTCAAATTGTTGTAATAAGTGGCGAGAACGGCTCTGGAAAGAGTGTCTTAATGCACATTATTGCAGGCCTTGAAAAACCTTCCAAAGGCTGTGTTAATACCAGTTCAAAAGCAGGTCTTGTGTTTCAAGATGCAGACTCTCAAATTCTTGGTGAGACTCCACTTGAAGATGTTTGTTTTGGGCTAGCAAATATCGGGATAAAAGGGAAAGAGGCGCAGGAGAGGGCTTGCAAGGCGCTGAAGGATGTGAAGCTGTATGAGAAGAAAAATAGCCCGTCCCATTTTTTATCGGGCGGGGAGAAAAGACGGCTTGCAATTGCAGCTATTTTGGCGCTGGGATTTGAGACAGTTATCATGGATGAACCGTATAGCAATCTAGATTACGCTGGCGTGCAGGAGGTCAATGCCCTTGTTTGGCAGTTACATGAAACGGGAAAGACCCTACTGATTTTGACCCACGAAATTGAAAAATGTTTGGCTCTTGCAGATCGCTTTGTTGTGCTAAAAGCAGGCCATCTTCTTTTTGAAGGGACACCAGAGGACGGATTGAAGGAACTTGCAAACAATCCGGAATGGGGCATTAGAAATCCCATTGCAAGCTATGAATCATTAGAGTCTCTAGTGTGGAGTTAAAGGCGGCGTTCAGAAACTGATGAAAGAAGCAATTTTTTCCTACAACAAACGTGATAGCCTCATTCACAAAATTCCGGCTATATTAAAGCTGGTTTTTCTCTTTTGTCTTCCACTGGCACTTCACTTGACAAGCC
>CAVKHB010000244.1:697-2313 GCA_963656005.1 Coriobacteriaceae bacterium | reverse complement strand
CTATCATTGTTTCAATTGGAGAAAGTTTAGCAAGTGGTGCCACTGCCATGAGAGTAATGATGGTTGAGCAATTTGGATTTGCTATAATGCCCTTATGCTTAAACGCCTCTTCTCCGTTGATTTCTGGAACAATCAAAGGAACGTCTGGATCCATTCTAAAGGCAGAACTGTTATCAATGTAAACTGCACCTGCTTTAATAATAGCAGGGGCAAATTTTTTGGACATATCGTTTTCAACGGCACCAAGGACAAAGTCTATGCCTTCAAAACTACTGTCTTTGGCTTCTTCTATCTCAACTTCTTTACCATTGAACAGAAGCTTTGAACCAGCACTTTTAGCACTTGCAAGCGGAAGAAGTTTCTTTACAGGAATCTTATATTCCTGAAGTACTTTAATCATCTCTTTTCCCACAGCTCCTGTGGCACCCAAAACTGCAATGTTAAATTCTTTCATAACTCCTCCCTTTATCCTGCAAAACCTTGATACAAAACTCTTACTGTATTTTCAAATTGACTGTTATCAACGCCAACAATGATTGCAAGTTCATCTGAACCTTGTGCAATGGTTCTAATATTGATGCCCTCATTTCCAAGAGCATTAAAAACTTTGCCTGAAATACCGGGACGGAAAATCATCTTTCTGCCTACGGCTGCAACCAAAGCAATGTTGTCTTGAACTTCAACATCTTCTGGATTGCATTGGTTTTTTATCTCACTGACAATGTCATAGATTCTATCTTCCAAGCTAGATTGCTGCAAAACCAATGCAAATTGGTCAATTCCCATTGTGATGTGCTCCGCATGAACCTTGTAATGGTCAAGAATTTCCAAGACTTTTCTCAATGTTTCATTGGTTCCATGCATCCTTTTGGTTACTGTGAGAATAACAAAATTCTTCTTTCCAGCAATTCCAGTTATAAATCTATCGTGCTCAAGATTATTCTCATCCACCTTATCTACAATCATAGTGCCCGGATGGTCTGGATCATTGGTATTTCTTATGTTAAGAGCAATTCCTAGGTCTTTAACAGGCGAAATTGAATCTTCATGTAAGACGGAGGCTCCCATGTATGCAAGTTCTCTTAACTCTGCATAAGTTATTTGTGCAATTGGACTTGGATTTGGAACAATTCTTGGGTCAGCCATGAGAATGCCTGAGACATCGGTCCAGTTTTCATAGAGATCCGCATTGCACCCCGCTGCCACCAACGCACCGGTGATATCGCTTCCTCCACGACTCATAATCCTTATTTTTCCAGAAGGCAAAGAGCCATAAAAACCCGGAATCACTAGCCCTTTTGATTTTTCAAGAGCGCTCTTAATGGCATTTGCAATCTTTGATGCAATAAAGGAGCCGTCATACTCCATGAAAATACAATCCGCCGCATCTAAGAAAGTATAGCCTAAGTATTCGGACATAAGACGCGAGGTCAGGTATTCTCCACGCGAAACTAGCTCGTCAACAGACATATCCTTATTAAGCCTTGCGCGCAAAGCATCTAAGTCGTTTTCAATCTTGTACGTCAGGCTCAATTCATCTCTAATCTCAATAAAGCGCTCACAAATTTTGTCAAAGATATCGTCACAGGAGACACCGTAGGTCAAATGCGCATGAC
>CAVKHB010000244.1:0-687 GCA_963656005.1 Coriobacteriaceae bacterium | reverse complement strand
ATTGCGTTTTCCAGCTGCCGAAATCACCACAATGCGTCTAGACGGGTCAGATAGAACAATCTTTTTTACTTTACTGAATTGCTTGGCACTAGCTACTGATGAGCCACCAAACTTTGCAACTTTAATCATAAATTCACCTCATCACACTGGGCAAAAAAGAGCTCTGCACCGCTTTCCCTGATGTTTTTTGCAACATCATGCATTTTCTTCACCCCGATTTTTTCTGTCAGAAGATACAGAAGCTCCCCTTCTTGTGCAATTTCTCTATTGGGGATTAACGAATCACAAAGACTTTTTGTCTCTTTTTTGCATCTCACAAGATAGTTATTCTCACACTCTTTGCTGTCATTATGGGCCTGCCCTGCCTTGCAATTGGCTTTAAGCATTTGCTTTTGTCCGCTAGAAACAGAAAAAACATCTCTGAGCACAGCCGAAGCTGTTGGATATCTACCAGCACCCTGTCCGCCAAAGCTCATATAACCGGAATTCTTTCCCGTGTAAAAGGCTAGGTTATTATTAGCAACAACGCCTGAGAAGGAAGAGTCTTTTTTGCACATAACTGGCTCCACATAGGCATAAAGTTTTCCCTCTTTAGAAAGACCTGTTTTACCTATGAGCCTAAAGGTGCAAGATTGGGCTTTTGCAAAACTAAAATCAGTAGCACAAAGATTTTGAATACCTTCAATA
>CAVKHB010000243.1:0-2319 GCA_963656005.1 Coriobacteriaceae bacterium | reverse complement strand
TTTCCAACTCTGATGAAGAGAAGATTAATCAGGCTTATGCAGATCTTAATTCTGGCCTAGCTTGGACAGATGAAGTTAGCCTCTATTCAACAGACTCTTATGCAGCAGATGGTGGTGTAGCTGGTGAAATTAGATTGTATGCACTTGCAGCAACCCTTTCTGATTCTGCTGATCTTGATAAGATTGTTGCCCTTGAAATGGGAAGCTATTCAGAGCCAATCAAGACCACATCCGGTTGGGCAATTTACAAAGTTGACTCCAAGATTGTTCCTGCTGACTTCACAAACGAAGACACTCTTACGGATGTAAAAGCTTACATTAACAGCAACGAAGAAGAAACCATCACTTCATATATTGAATCTGAGATTTCATCTATTGCAGAACTTGCACAGACAGACTTTGAGGCTGCTGCAGAAGCTTGCAACGCTGAGATTCAAACAGTTTCTTCAGTATCGGATAACATTGGTGATAGCCAGTATATTCTTGGTATGGAATACTATGATACCAACGGCTATCTTTCTAATGCCGCTGAAGATGAGAAGATTTCAAGAGAACTGTTTACAGCAGAAGAAGGCTATGTAACTGGA
This sequence comes from Coriobacteriaceae bacterium, assembly GCA_963656005.1. Taxonomy (GTDB): domain Bacteria; phylum Spirochaetota; class Spirochaetia; order Sphaerochaetales; family Sphaerochaetaceae; genus UBA9732. Next base: position 1,732 of record CAVKHB010000243.1, on the reverse strand, counting down.
GCAATCTCCAGCAATAGCAAGTACATCATTGCTAAGGTAACAGAAATTAATGATGAAGATGCTTCAATGTCTTCTCTTATCACTGCATATTACAACTACTATGCTTCTTCTCAGGTAACAACTGATAGATTCTACGCAATCCTTCTTAGCGACAAGTTCACAGATAACTTCTATGTTCAGTTCTGGACACAGCTCTTCTCCTCCAGCACGAACTAAGCTGGACTAGGCACGGAAACTAGACCAAACCAAAACTAAAACACATTCAACAGGCCACTGCACAACAAAATGCAGTGGCTTTTTTTACACAACACGCCTAATCTGTTGTATTCTTAAAGAATGGAAAACAGAAATCACGAAGTCACAAAGGTTCAGCCACTACTCAACAAGAATGGCTACATAATTGAAGAAGGTTGGGCAAGAAGGCCCGTTTGGCAGTACGATAGATCAAAAATCAAAGCCAGTGCCATTAAGAAAAAGGAATGGGACTACTACGCCATAAGCAGCCAAAGTGAAGGTTGGACGGTGTGTGGAACTATCAGCGACTTGGGATATGCGGCGCTATTATCGGTCTCATATATTGACTTGAAGCGTGGAAAATTCTCGCAGGCAGACGAGATGAAATTCTTTACCCTGGGCAAGTTAGGTCTGCCCGCGTCCTCCACTGCAGACAGCAATTGCCAATACGTGGGCAAGGATATAAGGCTGACTTTCATCAAACGCGGCGCCACAAGACACGTAATGATAGCTGCACCCAGCATGAAGCTTCCGGACGGGCGTGTGGGCCTTGACCTCAACGCTGTACTTTCCCAGCCAGAGGAGATGGAGAGCATGAATATCGCCACAAGCTGGGCAGAAAATCGTAAGGCCTTTTACCTCAACGAAAAAGTCAACTGCATGCAGGCAGAAGGCTTAATCCGCCGTGGAGACGACTTCCAAAATTTCCAAAAGACCGATGTCTTTGGAGTTTTAGACTGGGGTCGAGGCCGTTGGACGTATCAGAATACTTGGTATTGGGGCTCTGGTAGCGGTCTTGTGGATGGGCACAAATTTGGTTTCAACATAGGTTATGGCTTCACCGATAGAACCCCTGCAAGCGAGAATGTGATTTTTTATGACAACAAAGTTCACAAGCTGGATGACATTACCTTCAATATCCCAGAGGACGATTTTATGAAGAATTGGACCTTTACTTGCTCGGACGGACGCTTTGAGATGGACTTCAAACCAGCAGTAGATAGGTCTTCCAAGATGAATTTTGGCATAATTAAGACAGACCAACATCAGGTATTTGGGTACTTTACAGGTAAAGCGGTACTCGATGACAACACAGTTATTCAAATAAAAGACTTCCCTGCTTTTGCAGAAAAAGTATTTAATCGATACTAAAACCGCCCTCCCAATGGGTTTTGGCGTAATCGGAGTACCTTTTTAGCCTTGTTTTGATTGCTTGGGTGCTCACCCCGTACGTTTTAGCCATCTCGCAAATCTTGCTTCCTTGTGCCCATTGGGTACCTAATTCTCGCATGTCAATGGAATCGTCCCGTAAATGCCAATTGTTCGCCCCTGTACGCAAGGTAAAAGTTCTTCCGCAATTGATACAAACATAACGTGGAATTTTCTTATGCTGCTTAGTCTCGTAATAGCCATGACTTTTGTACCATCTGTGACCCTTAGGTAAATTATGCTTGTGATGCCATTTGCATAAAGGGTTTGGACACACACCATGTTCAAG
>CAVKHB010000242.1:0-2323 GCA_963656005.1 Coriobacteriaceae bacterium | reverse complement strand
CGCTACAAACGCATCCCTGCCGGGGCGTTTGACTATCGCTCGGTTCGAGCCCCGATGCATAACAAAAAGGGGCTCGCCTTCCGTGCTCCCGGTTGTCCGCACTTCAGGCCGGCTTTGCTTCAGACGCTCCATGTTTTCGCGTCTTCCTACCGCAAAGCTTCGAGCCCCGATGCATAAAAAAACAGACCACTCATAAATGAATGGTCTGCTTTTTTTACGAGATCTACGGGGCTCGAACCCGTGGCCTCCACCGTGACAGGGTGGCGTGATAACCAGCTTCACCAAGATCCCAAGTAACTACTGAAAGTTACAATAAACATTCCCGTTTGTCAACTAGTGCAAACTTTTTTTTGTCAAATCCCCTATTTGGGCTCCTATTTGGACTCGTTCTTACGGTAGTACACGGCCGTAAAACCAGTTGTGGCTACAAGTTCTGAAGCCGTGGCCTTTGCCAACTCACCAGCCAAAACTTTCACTTGATCTTTAAAATCCTGAAAGCGAACTTTTACAAGTTCATGGCTGGTAAGAGCCTCATCCAGGGCAGAAATAACACCGTCAGATATGCCGCCATGGCCAACCATGACGACAGGATCTAACGTTTGCGCTTTGCTTCTAAGACTTGCTCTGAAGCTACTTTGCATTAACCATCTCCTTGTACTTGTTAGCAACAACGAATCTCTTAATCTTCTTTGTAGAAGTCATTTCCATAGGTTCGTCAATAACAAATACCTTTCTAATTCTCTTGTATGGAAGAAGATCTTTGTTGACTTCTTCAACAATTTCTTCCATGTGCTTCTGCATTTGGGTCTTGTCTGTAATAGTCTTAGAACAATCCTCTGATGGATAAATAAGAGCACATACACCCTCAACCTTCATTGTAGCATCAAGAACATATCCCATGACACAAATCTGGTCAATATCGTAGTAGAGTTGGAAGTGGTCTTCAATCTCTTCTGGGAAGACGTTTTTACCACCATCGGTGACTATGATATTCTTTGCACGGCCTGTGAGATAGACAAAGCCGCGGTCATCTTTATAGCCAATGTCTCCAGTTCTGAGCCAGCCATCTTCAGTCATGATTTCGGCTGTTGCCTCTGGGTTGTTGTAGTAGCCCTTCATAACAATCAAACCACGCACACAAATTTCACCATTTCCCTGAGCATCTACATCTCTAAAGTCAACTTCAACGTTTGGAATGACCTTACCAATACTGGTTTCCTCGTAATCGAAGGTTGGGTTAAGTGTGATAATTGGGCTGGTTTCCGTTAAGCCATAACCTTGGACAAAGTCAATACCAAGCTGGTTGAACTGTTTAAAAGTTGAGGCTGGAAGTGGACCACCACCTGAGATACAAATTCTGTTAGTATCGAGAGATACTTTCTTAAGAAGGAAGCCAAACATCTTCTTGCCAATGTTAACTTTGAAAACCTTCTTTACAAAGCCAGAGAAAGCCATCATGCCATGGATTAAACCACTTACGAATTTTCCTTTCTCTTCAACTCCCTTCATCATTGCGGAAATGAGCTTGTTGTAAAGCATTGGGACAGCAAGGAACATGGTGACTCCACCTTCCTTCATTTCCTTGAAGATTTGCTTGATGATAAGACGTTTTCCAAAAACAACGTTTGCACCAACGGACATAGCTTCAATGAAGACTGCCAACATTGTGTAAGCATGGTGGATTGGTAGGATGGCATAAAAGACATCGGTCTCATAAATATTCATCCAGCCCTGTGCAGAGTAGCAATCGCCTGTGAGGTTTTGGTGTGTGAGCATGACGGCTTTTGGAGTGCCCGTTGTGCCACTGGTGAAGAGGAAAGCTGCCAAGTCGGTTCCAACTGGCTTTTCAAAGGGCTGCTGGCCAACGTCTGGGAGGTTGAGAATGTAGTTATCTTCAAAGCCCTTTTCTTCAAGGCTGACCTTAAAGAGATATTCTTGGTCTTTGCCAATTCTGTCTATGCGTTCGCCATCAACAAAAATGGCCTTAACTTCGACGAAATCAATGAGATGCTGGATTTCGGCGTCTGAGAGAGAATAGTCAACTGGAACAACAATAGCTCCCATGTAAACAATTGACATGTAAGCCAAGGCCCATTCTGGACTGTTTTTGCCAGTTACTGCAACGCGGTCGCCCTTGCGAATACCCTGTGCGTAAAGCCATGAAGCAAGTTTATTGATTTGTGCCTTAGCCTCGGTGTAGGTAAAAACAAGATGCTTTGGGGAGAAGGCTTCAAAGCACTTTCTGGAGCCCCATCTAGACTCTGTAATGTCAAACATCTGACCTAAAGTTGGCCAATCTCCTTCAAAATACGTTCCTCTGTAG
>CAVKHB010000241.1:0-2327 GCA_963656005.1 Coriobacteriaceae bacterium | reverse complement strand
GATCCACAATTTCTCTCTCAATTTATTGCAGAGTCACTACTTACTTGGTTCATGGCAGGCGTGCCTTTTGAAAACATATATGAAATTATAAAAAAATTGATATAGGAGGTTTTGCAAAACTAACGTTCACAAAACCCCAAAGGAGAACAACAAATGAGTAGTTTTGAAAATTTGCGAATAGTTGATAACTTCTATCAAACATCGCTCTTTTTCCCAATGCCAACGGTAATTATTAGCACCCTATGTGAGGATGGCTCAACCACCCTAGGCCCGTATTCCCTCGTGCAACCCTATTACGTTGCAGGAAAAGATTTCTATGCAATGTTGCTAAGTTGCAGAAACTCCTCCAACACAGCACAGAACATCCTCAGAAATGGAAAATGTGCAATTAACTTCATTGACGACAATCCAAAAACCTTCAAAGAAGCAGTAAAACTTTCTTGGCCAGGCGATAAACCGTCAGACAAGATGCCAAAATGTAATTTCAGACGCGAAAAAAGCTTACTTGAAGAAGAAACTGGAGAAAAAAGACCAGAAGTCTTAACAGATGCCATTGAAGTAATAGAATGTACTTGGGTTCGCACCCTAGACGGAGCAGAAAATGATGCAGCCGGAGAGCTTAACGGCTACGAACCTCCTTATCACGATTTCAACGGCATAACCAGCAAGTTTGGTGCCCATTTTATTCTTAAAATTGAAAAAATTCTCATGAAGAAGAAGTATAGTGACGCAATTATCAACGGCGTACGTGCAAAGGACTTCCCTCCTCTTCCAGTAGACTATGGCTACAGAGATTCCAAAAATTTCTGGTTCCACAGGAAGACTCGCATGAGAGCAGAACTACTTCAAGTGAGAAAAGCATCACTAGAATCTGTAAGATATGCCGCAGACAGAGCAGATGACAAAGTTAAGTTCACTGATGATGCTCTTGAAACCATCTTGGGCGTTCCTCGTGTATTCTTAGCAGTAGTTCTCAGAGGCTGCGTGCAATGGGCAAAAGAAAACAATGTCCAGCTTATAACAGCTGAACACATGAAAATAATCAACGACAAACGTTCAAAAGAAAAAAGCAAAAAATAAGGAGAAAAGAGTATGAAAGTTGTACTTGCAGGAGCATTTGGAAATCTTGGCGCAGAAATTTTGAAAGTACTGTGCAATGCTGGACATGAAGTTATTGCAGCAGATCTCAAAGAAAGAGAAATCCCAGGAGCAAAGGGAAAATACAAGTTCGTCTCAATTGACGCAACAAACCCAGCAAGTCTTAAAGGCCTTTGCGACGGTGCAGAAGTTGTAATTACCACAATGGGACTTACAGGAGCTTCAACCAGATTCACAAGCTATGATATTGACTACAAAGGAAATATGAACCTTTACGAAGAAGCAAAACGAGCCAACGTAAAGAAATTCAACTACATCTCAGTCATTTCTTGCGACGAACCAGGTGCAGAAAAAGTACCAATGCTTCACGCCAAATATCTAGTAGAGCAAGAAATTAAACAACAACCAATGGACTATGTAATTTATAGACCAACCGGCTATTTCTACGACATTGCAAAAGTCTTCAAACCTTACGTTGACAAGGGCGAGATGCAACTGCTCAAGGGCTATGGACACGTACGCGCCAACGTTGTTGACTGCCCCGATTTCGCAGCCTTCATAGTTGACCACATGATGGACAAAAACGTCACCTATAACGTAGGTGGAAAGGAAACTTATTCCTACGAAGAGATGGCAAAGATGTGCTTTGAAGCAGCAGGCAAGCCCCTGAAGATTAAGTGGGCTCCAATTTGGCTATTTGGAATTCTTGCAAACCTTCCAAAGATTAAGAAAGCGGGCAAGCACGACATAATTCTTTTCTCCAAATGGACTTTGAGCCACGACCTAGTTGGCGACACCCAGATTGGAGATGCCAGCTTTGCAACCTATTTGAAAGATTATTTTAAGAAGGAGAACTAATATGCCTTGGGGACTTTTAGGAATTTTATACGCCGTTTGCGCCGTACTGTGCTCGGTAGGTTTCTACAAATTTGTCTACTTCCTCTCAATTGGATACGGCTTTGCAATCGCCGGCGGAGCAGTGGCCATCTTCGTGATGTATCTACTCAACCCCACGCAAACACCACTTTTGATTGTCCTCCTGCAACTGGCCCTTTTCATCATCTACGGCGCCCGCCTATCTGGCTTCCTACTTGCAAGAGAGCTCAAAAACGCCTCCTTCCAGAAGACCGATGTTGCTAAAAACACCCTAGATAAAAACACAAAAAAGAAAATGCCAATCTTCATACTGCTCACAATTTGGATTTTTGTATCGGCACTCTACGTCATCC
>CAVKHB010000240.1:0-2332 GCA_963656005.1 Coriobacteriaceae bacterium | reverse complement strand
ATCTGTGATAGCACTTACGCCGTTTATAACATTGGTGTTGCTAGAGGTGCAAGAAACTCCTACAAAGCAGACCAACATCAAAATTGCCAAAATTGTTGTTTTGACTGTGTTCTTCATAATTTTTCTCCAAATTTTTAGCTTTGAGCTTTTGTGTAAGAAGCTCTTTTGACTTGAAAATAAAATGCCAACCTTAAAGAAACCTTGAAATGTAAAAAAAATTTTTATTTTCTTGAGAAATTTTATAAAAGGGCAAAAAACTCATGATTCAATAATAACAAAACAATTAGATTTTTCTTGCGTGCCTGTTAGTTTCATCTTAAAATCTAGCCTTGAAGGAATCCGTGGCAATTTGACTACAAATTTGTCCACATGTTCTATCTTATAGGGAGGAATAAAATGACTGGTATTCCATTACTAATTGTCTTTGTTCTTGCAGTTGCTCTAATGATTATTGCAATTTCAAAGTGGCACGTACACCCATTCCTTTCAATTATGGGAGTGTCTCTTATCCTAGCTTTGGTAGCAGGAATTGACATCACTAAAATTGCTGATGTTATTGGTTCCGGCTTCTCAGGTACTTTTACATCCATCGGTATTGTCATTATCCTTGGCGCATTAGTTGGCGTCTTATTGGAGAAGACAGGTGCCGCATTGAAGATGGCTGATTGCGTTGTAAAGCTTGTTGGAAAGAAGAATCCTGAGCTCGCAATGCTCATCATGGGCTGGATTGTATCAATTCCAGTTTTCTGTGATAGCGGATTTGTTATTTTGAACCCAATCAGAAAAGCTCTGGTTAAGAAGACAGGAAAGAGTTCTGTTGCTTGTACAGTATGTCTTTCAATGGGTCTTTACATTTCCCACTGTTTTATTCCACCTACACCAGGTCCTATTGCAGCAGCTAACTCATTGTTTAGTGGCATTGGACAAGAAGTAAATCTTCTCTTGGTCATGGGAGTTGGAGCTCTTTGTTCAATTCTTCCAATGATTGCTGGTTATATCTTTGCTATTAACATTGGAAAGAAAGTTAAAGCTAATGATGAAGCAGACACATCTGCAGAAGCAGCAAAGGATTATGAAGAACTTGTAAAGAGCTATGGTAAGCTTCCAAACGCTTGGGCAGCATTTGCTCCTATTGTAATTCCTATTATTCTCATGGGTCTTGCATCAGCTCTTTCAATGGCTGGAAAGAACATTCCTTTCTTTGTCTTCCTTGGTAAGCCAATCATTGCTCTTGCTGTTGGTGTTATCTTTGGTGTCTTCCTTCTTGCTTCAGCAGGAAAGATTAAAGACTTCTATGAAATTACAAACGACACACTCAAAACTGTTGGACCAATTCTCTTTGTCACAGCAGCCGGTGGTGTTCTTGGTAAGGTAATTTCTTCAAGTAACCTCATCAACTTCATTACAGACAATGCTACAGTTCTTAAGTCTTTGGGCCTCGTGTTCCCATTCCTTCTTGCAGCAATTCTTAAGTCAGCTCAGGGCTCCTCAACCGTTGCAATCACAACAACAGCTGGTATTCTTGCCCCTCTTATGCAGAGCTTAGGTTTTGCAACACCAATGTATGCATGTCTTGTTACAGTTGCAATTGGCGCAGGCGCTATGGTTGTTTCCCACGCAAACGACTCTTACTTCTGGGTTGTTACAAACTTTGGAGAAATGGACACTCAAGATGGTTACAAGACTCAGACCGTTGGTACATTGGTTATTGGTATAGCCGCCATCATCAACGTCTTGATTGTTTCAATTTTCTGCTAATCTTTTGACACAGAATTTTACAGATGGGCGGACTATCCTTTGGTCCGCTCATTTATTAAAGTGCTGTTGCGCTAGTGGACTTAAGGTTCCACTAGTAGATTTAGCATCCAACTTGGGAGGTTTTTATGAACAGCGATGCAAAAAAAATTATTGATGAAGCGTTAAAAGAAGCTCTTCCTGACAGTGCTGTAAAGAAGGCCTTGAAGGAAATCAAATTTAACGATGGAAAATTGGTTTTGATTTCCATTGGTAAAGCCGCTTGGCAAATGGCAAAAGCTGCCTACGACGCACTTGGCAACCGCATTGACCAGGGCGCAGTCATCACAAAATATGGTCACAGCAAGGGAGAAATTGGCACCTTGGAGATATATGAAGCCGGCCATCCTGTATCCGACGACAACACGTACACGTCCACGCAAAGATGTATTGATTTGGTCAGTGGCCTCTCCAAGACCGATAATGTTCTCTTTTTAATTAGTGGTGGTGGAAGTGCTTTGTTTGAAAAGCCATTGGTCTCAGAGCAAGAGAACCAAGACATAACTCGCCAACTCTTAGCTTGTGGAGCCGATATCGT
>CAVKHB010000239.1:1404-2337 GCA_963656005.1 Coriobacteriaceae bacterium | reverse complement strand
ATATTGTAAGCCAAACTGGAGGGAACTCCCCTATTGGACAAGAATTCTTCCATTTTGGGATTAGCTTGAAGAGGGAAAAGTACCTTTTGCACACCTCTACGCTCCAAATCTCTATTCATTAGGTCAAAAAGCATCTCAAACAGCCCAATGCCCCTACTTTCTTCTTCTATATAATATACAAGCAAGCACGCCACTTCTCCAACAACCTCAAAACTTAGCATTCCACAAAGTCGTCCATCTTGACACGCGCAAAGTGCTTCCCTATTTGTGAAAGCACCAAGTACTTTGCTTGCAATCTTCTGATCACCTAAAACTAATTTCTCTAGTTCCAAACACCGTGAGTCCAATTTCTCTAAATGCTCAACATCATAGGAAACCATTAGAGAGCCAGTTTCACTGTCATCTGCGTTCTCTTTTTCAGTTGTAAGACTTGGCCTGTTGGCCATAATTTTTCTATACCAAGCCCGAATACGAGCATACATACGCTTGTCTTTAAACTTGTACCAAGCATCTGTCGCACCATCAACGGTGTCCAATACTGCTCTAAAACGTTTAAAAACTCCATGTCCACTGGAATTTAGGACATCGTTTAACCTATACCTGAGATTACCATCTTTACACGATTGAGCAAAAGCACACATTAACCTATAGCCATCTGCACTTGTCCATTTAGGTAAATCTTCAAACTCCATTTCATCTGGACTATCAAAGTATTCACCTAGGTTCTCACAAAGATAAACGTTGCCATCATTCAGACAAAAGACATATTCGTCATCTTGGTTTTCCATAGCAAAAGCAATGGCAGAAAGAGATAAGTCAGATAGAATAGGAAGATTAAATTTATTACTCATAAGCAAGTACTTGCTAACCGAACAATCTCGTCCACCCGCTGGGAATCGGTCTGAGCCAGAGAAAATTCACTTTGCCTTAGAA
>CAVKHB010000239.1:0-1394 GCA_963656005.1 Coriobacteriaceae bacterium | reverse complement strand
GGATGGAACTTCATCAAAGAAGCCTCCTCTTTTGGAAGATGGACATGATACTCTTTAGCCTTAATCTTGGAGCTAAGTTTTTGAAAATTCCTTTCATTAATTCCGCAACCGGGCATGATAATTACCCTATCGCCAGCCTTTTGAACGAGGCTTTCAAGCAAGTCAGCTCCCTCGGTAACGCTTGCCTCCTGCCCACTCGTTAGAATCCTGTCAACGCCCAAATCAATAAGAGTCTCCAAAGAAGCAAAAGCATCACGAGTCATGTCAAAAGCTCTGTGAAAAGTAACCGATAACGGACGAGCCGCCTCAATAATTTGAGCGCTTCTTTCAATATCAACATCTCCTTGCGGGGTCAAAATGCCAAAGACAACGCCATTTGCACCCTCATTTTTGAAGACCTTCACATCCTCAAGCATCACGGCAAACTCATCATCACTGTAACAGAAGTCGCCACCACGAGGTCTAATCATAACATTGATGGGGATACTCGCAAGACGTTTTGCAACTCTAAACGTACCAAGGGAGGGAGTGCAACCGCCCTCAAAAAGGTCACTGCACAACTCTACTCTATCTGCCCCGCCCTGCTGGGCTCTTAAGACCGATGTCGCTGATTCTAAACAAATTTCAATCAAAGGTTTCTTCGTCATGCTTCTTATACTAAAGCTTTTATTGACATTCAACAACATTAAGTTTACTGAGCTTGAGCTTTTAAACTTTGAGATATGACAACAAGGGTAGCTTCAAAATTTGAAAAAGCAGGGCTACTTTCAATAAAATACCCTCCATTGTTCGGAGATTTCACTGTTCTTGGAAAAACACACACTTTCGTACTGGGAAAATCCATTGGATGCTTAAACTATGAAAAGAAAAGAACTGTTGACTAGGAAGGTATCGTTTCGCTCAAAAGTAGCTAAGCATTGGCAATTCTATTTGATAGTTGCCCTTCCCGTACTCTATTTTATCGTTTTTCGCTACGTACCCATGTACGGAATACTTTTAGCTTTTAAGCAGCGCTTTTCCCCAACAAAGGGTATATGGGGAAGTACCTGGGCAAATTATCATGGCTTTGGACAATTTGTTAAATTTTTCTCAAATCCATCGGCCATCAGAACCATGTGGAATACCTTTTCAATCAGCATGTATGCGTTGTTTGCCTCAATTCCACTTGCTGTTATCATGGCAATTTGTCTAAATGAGTGTAAATCAACCACTTGGAGAAAAACTGTACAATTAGTAACTTATGCCCCTTACTTCATATCCACCGTTGTTATGGTCTCCATTCTTAACCAATTTCTTGACCCATCCATGGGAGTTTTTAATGCTGTAAGACGCTTGATTGGCCTTGAATCAGTAAACTACATGGGAAACCCAAAACTGTTCAAACACATTTATGT
>CAVKHB010000238.1:0-2340 GCA_963656005.1 Coriobacteriaceae bacterium | reverse complement strand
CACCATGTTCAAGTGGATTTTTGGTTTTTAAACTACCTGATTCCTTCATAATAAATTTCTCCTTTTTCTTCTTCAAAAGTCCTCTACTATTTAGTACAAATAAAAAATCAAAATCACTTGCAGTACATGGCTACTCTGTAGTATAAACTTGAACTTGGAAACTATCGAAATGCAGAACCTACAAGAATTTATTGACTTAGGCCTCTCAAAAAAAAGTATTGAGGCAATTGAAAAAAAAGGCTTTGAAAATCCAACGGAGATTCAAAAAAGATGTATTCCCATTTTACTAAAAGGAAAAAAAGATTTAATTGGACAAGCCCAAACAGGAACAGGAAAAACAGCAACCTTTGCTCTACCAATTTTAGAGAAACTTGATAAGACGCAAAACACAAAAAAAACGCATAATCCAAGAGCCTTGGTTCTTGTTCCAACCAGAGAACTTTGTATTCAAGTTTGCGATGAAATCAAAAGTCTAGGTGAAAACAGAAAAATCAACACCCTCGCAATTTATGGTGGAGCCTCCTATAACCTTCAATTCAAGGGGCTCAAAGAAGGAGCTGACGTAATTGTAGGTACCCCAGGAAGAATTCAAGATCACATTGAAAGAGAAACTCTAAACCTTGATTCTATTGAATTTTGCGTCCTTGATGAGGCCGATGAAATGCTCAACATGGGTTTCATAGAAGATATTGAAAATATCCTGTCTAAAATGCCTTCAGATAAGCAAATGCTTTGCTTTTCTGCCACCATGCCAGAGCCAATTAAGAAGCTTGCCGAGACCTTCATGAAGGACTATGAAGTTGTCAAAGTCCAAACTCAGGACATGACAAGCACCCTCACCCGCCAAGTCTACTACGAGTTGTTGGAAGAGGACAAATTTGAGGCACTGTGCCGCACAATAGACATGGCGCCCAATTTTTACGGTCTTGTGTTCTGCAAAACTAAAATTCAATGCGACGAAATTGGCTCCAAACTAATCTCAGCTGGCTACAACGCAGAAGTACTTCACGGAGATCTCAGTCAGGTACAAAGAGAATTAATCATACACAAAATGCGTGAACACAGAATCAGCATCCTGGTGGCCACAGACGTTGCTGCCCGAGGTCTAGACATCCCAGACATGACCCACGTGGTCAACTACAGCCTCCCAGACGAGCCAGAAAGCTACATCCACCGTGTTGGCCGCACCGGCAGAGCAGGCAAAGAAGGACTGGCCGTCACCTTCGTCACCCCACGCGAATTCAGAAAACTTGCCTTCATCAAACGCATTGCCAAGTCCGATATTATCAAGGTTCACATTCCAACCATAGACGAGCTCATGGCGCAAAAACGCAAAATGCTTCAAACGGATTTGTTTGACAATATAAAGAAGGCAGAAACTGGACTATATGAAGACTCGCTGTATTCAATGGCAAAGAAACTTTGTGCAAATCACCATCCAACAAATGTAATAACTGCCCTTCTTGCAGAACGTTATGGAAACTCTTTAGACCAAAGCAAATATCATGAAATTCATGATTTATTTGACCATGTAAAAACAAGAAGTAATCACAGAGGAAGAACAAAATTCGCCCCTAGAGCAAAGAGAAAGGCAAATACCAGTAGATTTAAAAGCTCTCTTGAAGGTAAAAGAAACAGGTAGTATTCTATGGGTATGGAAACTTTGTTTACAAAAATTGGAAAGGGAGAAATCCCAAGTGTTAAGCTTTACGAAGATGATGTTTGCTTCGTAATCATGGATATTAATCCAGTTGTTAAAGGTCATGCCCTTGTTATAAGTCGTGATCCTTATCCAAACATGGCACACTGCCCAGATGAGGTTCTTGCCCATCTCATTCAAGTGGCAAAGAAAGTGGATATAAAGCAAAGAGATGTCCTAAAAAGCGAGGGATCTAACATTTTTATCAACAATGACCCCGCTTCAGGGCAGGAAATACCTCATATTCACGTTCATGTGGTACCTCGCTATACCAACGATGGAAGAAAGTATTTTGCACTTCATGACAAATATGAAGACGGCGAAATACAGAGCCTTGGAGAAAAACTTAAGCTCAAGTAAGGTTTCAAAATGGCAAGCTGTCCTTATTGTAATAGCCCAATTTCGCAAACCATCTCAAGAACAACAGAATGCCCATCTTGTGGACGTTCTTTGCATTGTTGTAAGTGCTGTACCTATTATAGCCCAGAAGCTCACTACGGGTGTCGTGAAACTATTGATGAGCCAGTATGGGACAAAGAGAGCTCTAATTTTTGCGATTATTATAAGCTAAAAGATTCCAGCTCAGGTTCTATGAATTCAAAACAAGAAGATGCTGCACAAAAGTCTAGAGATGCTTTAGC
>CAVKHB010000237.1:0-2359 GCA_963656005.1 Coriobacteriaceae bacterium | reverse complement strand
AAGGTTAAGTTTTCTCATTTGGAGATTTTTACTCCATTGAAAAAAGAAAAACTTTTCCTTGACTTCTCATATATAGGGGTTTAAAATAATAATTAGTTCAAGCAATGAACAAACTAAAAAGGAGAAAAAAACTATGAAAAAAGCATTTGTTCTTGTTCTTGTCGCTCTCATTGCAATGACAGCTGTTTTTGCTAAGGGGTCACAGGAGACTAAATCTGATTAAGTTCAGATTAGAGTTCTAAATTACATTGATATGTCGGAGCCAAACAGTGCTAACGAAATTGAGCAAATTTGGAATTATTTTGAAGAGCTTCACCCAGAGATTGAAATTATTAGAGAAGACCTTTTCAATGAGCCATTCCACAACAAGGTAGAAGCATACGCAGCACAGGGTAATCTTCCAAACGTTATGTATGCATGGCCAAGCGGAAGATCTAAAACTCTTCATACTGGCGATTATCTCTACAATCTCAAAGACCTCCTCATTAGAGATAATCTCCTTGATTCCTACAGCCCAGTTACAATGGCTGACCAAGCAGGAAAGAAGGATTACATTGGTGAGCTTCCAAACGGACTTACAGCAACATCTATGATGTTTGTAAATACAAAGGTTCTTAGAGAAAACAACCTTGAGATTCCAAAGACATACGCAGACCTCGTTGCAATGGTTCCAGTTCTCAATGCAAAGGGAATTGAAGTAATCAAGATGGACTGCCAGGATGGTTGGGTCATGCAGAGCTGTCTCTTCTCTCTTCTTGCTGGAAGATTTGGTGGGGCTGACTGGTATGAGAAACTCGCAGCCGGCGAATGGGACTTTGAGGACGAATGGTTCAAGAAGGCTCTTACTGTTCTTGATAACCTTTACAAAGACGGTGTCATCAATAGAAACACTCTTAGCATCTCCTATGGCTCAGGACGTGCAGACTTTGCAGCTGGCAAGAGCGCATTCTATATCGATGGCGACTGGGCATGTGCATCATTCCAGACAGATACATCTACAGGAGAAGCTCTTTTCTCACCTGCAGCACAGGAGACCGATATTGAACTCATGAACTTCCCAGCTCTTGATGGTGAAGTTGTACACGAATCTAACTCTGCAGTTGTTGGAACAGGTTGGGCAATTTCAGCTGACACAGCAGAAGATCCTGCAAAGCTTGAGGCCGCATGGACACTTGTTAAGTTCCTCGAAGGCGAATATGCTCAGTCTTGGAGACTTATGACTGGTGCTGCATTCCCATCACTCACAACAATTGATGTTGCTCAGTTCTGCGTTGACAACAACCTCGAGCCACTCGTAGCAAAGAGAGCTGACTGGTACAACAGAATTGAAGTTGCAACTCCTGTTATTGATGGTGTTCTTGATCCTGCAGTTTACAATGTAATTAACACTGTTCTTGCTGAAATTGGACTTGGAACAACAACAGTTGATAAGGGTGCTGCAGATATCAATGCTGCATGGCATACATTCATTGGCAAGTAATTAACTTGTAAACTATGTAAAAGGCGGGTGCAAAAACCCGCCTTTTTTCAGTATAATTCAAGAGGTTTTTGAAATATGAAATATATAGATACATTACTCACACCTCAGATTAAATCAGAAAATGTTTCGTACAACAGAACTGTAGACGTTCCGCGCATAGTTGAAGTTTATGTGAACCAACCTAGAAATAAAGTTTCCATAACCGAGGAAAGTGTTGTAGTTTATGCTGAGACTTCTCAAGAAGCACAACAAGGTGTTAACTATTTAAAACAACTTGAAATCTTTTTTGAAGGGAAACTTCCTGTTTGTGAATTTGAATTTTACAGCCCAGCCTTTGAGTATAGGGGCTTTATGATAGATGTTTGTAGGCATTTTATGCCCGTAGATGAAATAAAGAGAATCGTCAATGTTATGGCGCTATGTGGATACAATAAATTTCATTGGCATTTGACAGATGATCAAGGGTGGCGTTTTGAGGTGGATGGTTATCCACGGCTTAAGGAAATCTCGGCAAAAAGGACGAATAGGGAGTACTATAAATATGAATTTTCTTATGAGGGCATGTATTCGGACGAAGACTTACAGGAGATAGTGAAATTCTGCTCTGAACGGTCAATGGAAATAGTGCCAGAGATAGAAATTCCTGGGCATTCTACCGCGCTCCTTGCTGCTTATCCAGAATTTGGTTGTACAGGGGAAAATATAGAGGTTGAAACTAGATGGGGCATATTTGAAGATGTTATAAATCCAGCCAGTGAGAAAGTATGGGAGTTTATTGATAAAGCGGTAGCAAAATTATATTCAATTTTTCCAGGTCAATATTTTCATATTGGAGGCGATGAATGTCCTCATGTTCAATGGGAGTCTAACGAAAGTTGT
>CAVKHB010000236.1:1362-2372 GCA_963656005.1 Coriobacteriaceae bacterium | reverse complement strand
GTCCGTAATAATGCAGTTCGTAATGCTTTAAGTATGGTTGCCGATTTTCACGAGGAATGCAAAATTAATCCTGAAATTGTAGGTATTGGAGCAGGATTTGGACTTATAATCAATGGAAAAGTCTTTAGAGGAAGTCACAATGCTGCAGGCGAGTTTAAATCTGTATCCTGGAAAGAAGGAATGAATAACCAAAGTGGTCTTCCTGATGAAATCTTGCGCAGCACCGTAGACAATCAAAAGAGCCTTGAACTTTGGATAGAGGATACTTTTAAGTCTTTCATTCCAGTTTTATCAATTTTGGATTTTGATAAAGTTATTTTGCATGGAAATCCGTTTGAGGATAAAGAATTTGTTTTAAATGTATTAAATCACAGAGTTCCAGAATTCATGGATTTAGCTAAAGAATATGGCATTGAAGTTCTATTTGATTCCTCAGATGAATGTGTAAGTGCAAGTGGTGCAGCCATGATGTGCTTACATAATTTGTTTAGTGTACCTGACTTAAAAGAAGAAAACTTAAATAAAAGAATGACTTGGGAAAAAGTAATTGCTTTATCTAAGCAACAAAGGGGGATATGAGATGGGTGAAACATCAATAACTAGAGCAAGAAAGATTACTACACATGCCGAGGAGCGTAGGGCTTATTGGATGTTCGTATTGCCTGCATTTGCAATTTACCTATTTGTTATGGCTTTTCCTACAATATTTGCGGTGTATCTCAGCCTTACAAACTACAAGGGCGGTCCTCTGTTTGGCCCAAAGAAAAAGGCACTTGAATTTGTTGGACTTCAATATTACAAGCAAATGTTTTCCGATAAGTATTTTTGGCTTGCCTTGAAGAATAACCTGCGTATAGTTCTTGTATCCGTCTTGGGTCAGATTCCGCTAGGCTTTATCATGGCATATCTCATCTTTAGGGGCATGATTAAGGGAAAAGACTTCTTCCAAACAGTTATCTACTTGCCTTGTGTCATCTCAACGGTAGTTATAGGCCGATTATGGAAAGCAA
>CAVKHB010000236.1:0-1352 GCA_963656005.1 Coriobacteriaceae bacterium | reverse complement strand
CCAATGGAGTTATTCCCGATATTATCAGAAAGTTTAATCCTAGCTATGTGGCACAGAATAGTTCAAATCCCATGTTGCCAGTACTGTTTGTCATCTTATGGATGTATACTGGGACATATTTAATAATCTTTCTTGCCAATTTGCAAAAGATAGATACCTCTATAATAGAAGCTGCAAAGATAGACGGAGCCACAGAATTACAGGCACTTAGATATATAATACTGCCTTCTTTATCTGGGGTTATTGTTACAAGCGCAATTCTTGCAATTTCCGGTTCTCTGAAGAGTTTTGACCTCATATATGTTATGACAGGAGGAGGCCCTGCAAAGCAGACCTATGTTTTGTCAATCTTCATGTATGATACAGCTTTCAGTGGTGCGCCAAACTATCCATTGGCCAATGCCATATCTATTGTAATGTGCGTTATAAGCTTTGTCCTTATAGGAATCACAAAAGCAGTTGAAAAGAGATTTGGAGGCAAGGAATGAGTTACATAAAAGACGATAATTCAACTAAAGCAAAAGTAGGTATGGTTATAACCTATATTGTACTCATCTTGTTTGCTGTTCTTGCAATAGCTCCTCTTGTATGGCTTGCAATAAGTTCGTTTAAGACCTCGCAAGACTATCAAATGAATCACCTTGGACTTCCAAAGCGATGGTTTTATCAGAATTACATTCAAGCATGGAAACGTGGAAACTTTGGAATCTATATAGTTAACAGTATTATTTACACATCTTGTACTACCGTTGCTATTCTTGTTCTTAGTTTTATGAGTGGCTTTGCCTTCTCAAAGATTCAAAACAGAGCCACAAAGGGCATTTATGCTTCTTACGTTATTGGAATTCTTATGACACTTCAAAGTATCATGATTCCTTTGTTTATAGTTATCAATCAGGTTGGCCTTTATGACACCAAACTTGGAGTTCTAATTCCATACGTTGGAATAGGACTTCCAATGGGGGTTTATCTCGCAACGGAGTACATGAAGAGTATTCCAGGAGCTTTGGTTGAGTCTGCACGCTTAGATGGTGCTTCTTATTGGAGAATTTTCTTCTCTATTATAGCACCTATGTCTGCACCTGTAGGAACAACAATAGCCATTCTACAGATATCTGGAACTTGGAATGAGTTTATGCTTATCAACATGCTTACTTCTAGCAAAAAGAACAAAAGCCTTCCAGTTGGAATTCAAAGTTTTGCTGGAAGTCTCTCCACAGACTATGGTAAACTTTTTGCCTCGTTAATGATTGGTCTTATTCCAATGTTGATTTTTTATCTTATTTTCCGAAAAGAAATTACAAAAGGTGTATCAGCGGGAGCTGTCAAAGGTTAAGTTTTCTCATTTGGAG
>CAVKHB010000235.1:0-2386 GCA_963656005.1 Coriobacteriaceae bacterium | reverse complement strand
GTTCAGTAGGCTCCAAAAGAGTTTGACAGGCGTCACATTGATCTCCACGAGCATCTGTAGAACCGCAATGGGGGCAAGTTCCTTCAACAAATCTATCTGCCAAGAATCTTCTGCATTGAGGGCAATACAACTGCTCCGTTTCCTTTTCAGTGATATATCCAGCTTGATCTACAGCATTGAAGATACTTTGGACAATCTCCGTCTGTTTTGGAGTAGAAGTTCTGCCAAAATAGTCAAAATCAATGTTAAACCACTTATAAATTTCTTCATGAATTGCATGATAGTGGTCACAAAGTTCCCTAGGAGAAACACCTTCTTTAGCTGCTCTGGTTTCAGTTGCAGTTCCGTATTCATCCGTACCGCACACATACAAGGTCTCATAGCCTCTGGATCTACAAAAACGTGCAAAAACGTCTGCCGATAGAACCTGAGTCAAGTTACCAAGGTGCGGAATATTGTTTACGTATGGTAAAGCACTAGTAATGAGTCGTTTTTTCATAGCCGTTATTATAATCACTTTTGCGTCATAACGTCAAAGTACGGAAGGTCAGTAGACAGCACTTTATCCATAGAAGGTAAGGTCTTTTTGTAAGACTCCAAAGTACGCCATAATTCAAAGAAATCAGGGTCGCTTTCGTAAGCTTGGGCATAAATTCTTGTGGCTTCAGCGTCTGCTACGCCCTTAATTTGCTCAGCCTGTGCGTATGCCTCTGAAAGAATAGTCTTCTGCTCGCTGGAAGTTTTGCCTTCCCATTGAGCAAGTTGACCTCTTCCATAAGACCTATAAGCCTCAGCAATTTGATTTCTCTCTTTAATCATACGCTGATAAACGCTCTCCGTAAGGTCATCGGAATAACGGATTTGGCGAATGATGACGTCTATCAGGGTGATGCCGTATTCTTGGGTGTAGGCGCTGGCCAATTCCAGCATTCTTTCAGATAGGCCCTGTCTGCCCACCTTGATTGACTCCTGCTGGACCTCGGAAACCGTCAGGGATCTGAGCTTTTCTGCCGCCTCAAGGTCGTCAATGTTGGACACCTCTTCCACCACACTCATTTCGTTTATTCTATTAGAATTACGTACCGCCTCGTTCAGATAATTTTCAGAGATAACGGTGCGGATGGTGGAGTCAAGAATATCGTCCAAACGAAGCTCCGCATTATCCACAGTCTTGACCGTTTCATAGAACTTAGCCGGATCCGATATCACCCACCTACTGGTTGGATCCACATAGATAAACTGATTTTCCTTAGTTGGAATGCGCTGAGCATCACCATCCCAGGACAAAATCTTTGAGGAGTAAGTATTTACAGTATCCACAAATGGCATCTTAAACTTAAGACCCGGCTGCGTTGCAACGTTGACAATCTTCCCAAAACGCGTCACAACGGCCTGCTCGCCCTCGTTAAGAATGTAAAAAGGCCCCATCAAAAGAAAAATCACAAGGAGCACAAGAACAATAGCACAAATGGTCAAAGTCTTCTTCATTTTGCACCTCCTGTGATATTTGCAATTGGCAAGAAATTCTCAAGGCTGCTGTCAATCAGCGTGACGGTACCACTTGAGCCATCCAAAATCTCCTCCATGGTCTCAATATAAAGGCGCTTAGACGTCACATCCTTACTCTTTTCATACTCTGCCTTCACACTCTCAAACCTGGCCACATCTCCCTTTGCAGTATTGACACGCTCGGCAGCATACCCTTCTGCCTCCTGAATCATCTTACTCGCTTCTCCCTGTGCCGATGGTATTGTGCTGTTATAATTCTCCTTGCCTTCATTGATGTATTTGTTCATATCTTGGATGGCCTTATTGACATCTTCAAAGGCATCTTGAACATCTCCAGCTGGCGGAACAATGTCCTGTAACTTCACAGTTACGATTTTTACGCCCATATTGTACGAATCTAGGGTATCTTGCATGAGTTGTTCGGCCTCCACCTCAATGGTGGTTCTTTCACTGGTCATGACACTTAAAATGGGCAAATCCCCTACCAGTTGGTTTATGACAGATCTAGAAACATCGTTAATAGTTTGTTTTGGATTATTCACTCCAAACAGCCATTTATGAGGGTCTTCAATCTTGTATTGCACTATCCATTGAATATCTACAATGTTTAAGTCGCCAGTAAGCATTGTGGACTCAGAAGCATAGTCACTGTAGGCGTATGAAGTGTTCTTTCCCGTAATAGTTCCCGCAGAAGTTGACCTAAAACCAAAGGACATGGTCTGAACGACTTGAGTCTCTACGTTATAACTCTTATCAATGCCAAAAGGAAGTTTTGTCTGTAGTCCCGGCCCTACGGTGCGGTTATACTTACCAAATCTTAAAATAACGGCCTGTTCCGTCTGGTCTACAACAAAAAAACTTGTAGAAAGAATAATAG
>CAVKHB010000234.1:0-2392 GCA_963656005.1 Coriobacteriaceae bacterium | reverse complement strand
CCTCAGAGCATACTGTTCCGAGGTTGCGTCTGCGTAAAACCTTATTGTCTACGCCTGAAAAAGTTTTCATAAAAATATTCAACTTTAAACTCAGAGAAATTCAAAGACTCAGTCTTCCTGGCGAAGATCCCATACGAGATCCTTAAGTTCCTTACCTGGGCGGAAAACTGCCACACCGTGGGTATCAACAGCAACAAGGTCTCCAGTCTTTGGATTTCTTGCCTTTTCTCTGCCTTTGCGAGTTCTAACCTCAAAAGTTCCAAATCCTCTAAGCTCAATGACCTTCTCTTCTTTTAGGCCTTCCTTAACTTCTTCAAAGAAAGCATCAACAATCTCATGGATGTCGTTTCTGTTGACGCCCAACTGATCGTGAAGGTGTTCAATAATCAAAGCTTTTGTCAATTTTGTCTTTGCCATAATAATCCTCCATTAGGGCCTTAGGCCATCTTATTGAATTTATTGTTCATTCTAGACTTTTTTCTATCAGCTGTATTGTGATGGATAATGCCCTTATTAGCTGCGCCATCCATGAGCTTAAAGCTGAGCTTCATTGCTTCTTCAGCAGCAGCCTTGTCATTTGCCAATACAGCGGCATCAAACTTCTTAATAGCTGTGCGGAAGGTGCTCTTGGTCTCGCGGTTTCTGAGCCTTCTCTCTTTACTCTGACGATCTTTCTTTACTGCAGAACGATTCACGTTTACCTCCAAATATCTAAAACCAGATAAAGTACTTTAAATTATATGCTAACCACTGAATGGGTCAGCGATATCAAAACATATCACAGACAATAAAACTGGTCAATACAACACTTTAGGTGAATTAAAAAAATCGATTGGATGTCAATTAGATAACAAATCCTCCTGATAGGTTCTATCCACTTCCCAATGCCCCGTATCCGAATCAAAATAAACTTCCTCTCTTGGAACGGTATAAGAACGTCCCTCACTACCCGTCAGCGTCATCTTGTGAGAAAGAATATTCACCTCTTGAACCCTAAAAATCTCATTTCCCAGCTTGATTTTTGCACCCTCCGGAGGATAAGCCTGCTTTTCCTCGCAATAGAAGTCATATTCATAATTGAGGCAGCACAACAACCTTCCACATGGGCCCGATATCTTCATGGAATTTAGCGAAAGATTCTGCTCTTTTGCCATTTTAATTGTAACTGGATTCAACTTATCAGAAACGCAGTGACAGCAAAAATCTCTTCCGCAAACGGCAAGACCACCAAGAACACGAGACTCATCTCTAACACCAATTTGCCTAAGCTCTATTCGCATTCTAAAAACAGCTACAAGCTCTTTAACCAGCTCTCTAAAGTCTACCCGCTCATCTGCAGTGAAGAAGAAAAGCACCTTTGGATCACAAAGAAGAAAATGAGACGTAACAAGCTTCATGTTAAGCTTCAGCTTTTCTATCTTCTCTCTGCATATACGGATAGCATCTTGTTCGGTGACCTTGTTCTCTTCATATCTTTGAATTTCTTCTTCCGTTGCTTGGTGAGATATCCACAGCACATCCCCGTCAACTTCTACCATCTCTGGCTCTTTATAGGCAGAATCCCAAGTTCCTTTTGGATCTTTAGACACTTCATCCTTCTTAGATTGTTCCTCTCTTTCGTTATATGAGAAAATATCTTTTGTGAACTCGAACTTTGGAAGTGGCCCCAAGGTCAAGCGCTGGTCACTGGCTTCATAAATCACGTTATTCTCTTCCACATAACCAGTTATAAACATATCATCTTCTTCTGGTTGAATTGGCTTTGTTGGCTCAAAATGGCAGGCTCCCCTGCAACTACAACAACCTTTATGATAATCCGCCCCAAGATTAGCTGCAGATCCAGTGACAATCCCCAAATCAAGGCCATACCTTGTTGGAGCAACCACCTTGGTTCCTGGGTAAAAAACATTGTCGCTTGCGCAAACAATGAAATCATTGCTACTTGGAATCTTTACTAGATATATGTAAGCCTTCTGGACTTGTTCTTCAATATTATCGGTCTTCATCATTATTCCTTGCTACTATTTATATAGTAACGAGCTCTCGTGCGAAAAACAAGCACCGCAAAATTGGCCTGCGTTGGCCTTTGTCATAGGTTCTATTCATTGGCCTTTGTCATTTTTCAAAACCCAAGCCAACCCACTAGACAGAATTCTTTTTTCGTGCATAATTGAAAAAGCAATGAGCAATGCACGAGTAACTCAGCGGGAGAGTGCCACCTTGACGTGGTGGAGGTCATAGGTTCAAACCCTATCTCGTGTAAACAGAGAGAGACGCCTAACACGGCGTCTTTTTTCGTTTATACGTACTAGTTAGGGTTTGAATCCGAGCGATAGTCAGACGCTCCGGCAGGTTTGCGTCTGCAGCGAGGCGGCCTGAAAGTTGCCCTACA
>CAVKHB010000233.1:0-2393 GCA_963656005.1 Coriobacteriaceae bacterium | reverse complement strand
GGTCTTTAACATCTATGAAGATGTCTCTGAAAAAGAAAAAGTTGCTTTGATGAATGAGCTTTTTGAGACGCGAGATACCATTATGTTCTCAGATTTGTTTGTCAAAAGGACTCCTGAGCATGTTATTTGTTCGTTTCTTGCCGTTTTGGAGGCTGTTAAGGACAAGATGATTTTGGTGGATCAGCCCATTCCTTTTGGAGATATGACGTTGACCAAGCGTCCAATAGACTGGAATCCTAATTTGGCAGACGACTATGACAAACAATACGACGAAATTGTTGAAAATAAACTTGAAGACAAAGACGACTTCTCTGTTGTAGTAGATGACTAGATTTTTTGTTTAATATATAATTCACCTCATGACTTTAAGTGAAAACGCTAGACTTATAGAAGCCGTGCTCTATTTAGAGAATGAACCTCTATCTGTAGAGAGACTATGCTCCATGACGGGGCTAAAAGAGAACGAGGTGAGAGACGCTCTTTCTCAACTTTCTGAGGTCTTTTATGCAGATGATCACGGGCTTGCTCTGGTTGAGTCTGCAGAAACCTTTTCTTTTGTTCCTTGCTCAAATCTTAATGATAAGCTAAGAGCTTGCTATGGCAAGCGCATTGACAAACGCCTTTCTAAGGCGGCAATGGAAACCTTGGCTATTGTTGCTTATTCTCAGCCTATAACAAGGGGCGAGATTACAAAGATTAGGGGAGTGGTTTCTGATTCAATTATCAGAATTTTGAGAGAAAGAGACTACATTAAAGTTGTTGGAAGAAAGGATGTGCAAGGCCATCCATGTCTTTATGGCACAACAAGAAAGTTCCTTTATACTTTTAAGCTTGAGACCATTAGTGCGTTGCCAAAGCTTTCTGAGATAGATAGACAGAGGTTTGAGAAAGAAGATGAAGATTGAATATCCTATTAGATTGCAAAGTTATTTGGCAAAATGCGGTGCTGGTTCTCGCAGAGGCTGTGAAGAGCTTATTGCCAGTGGAAGAGTCAAGGTGAACAATAAACGCGTAACGGAGATGGGTATCAAGATTAATGAGGACGACATTGTTTACGTTGACGACGTTTTGGCTGAACCTGAGGAAAAGAGTTACTATTATGTTTTGAACAAGCCAAAGGGCTTTGTTTGTACCAACTTTGACCCTAATGAGACGGCGTATGCTCGTAATTTACTGGATGTTCCAGAGCGAAATTTGCTGTTTAATGTGGGTAGGTTGGATAAGGATTCTCAAGGCTTGATTATCTTCACCAATGATGGAGATTTTGCAAATTTAATCATGCATCCGTCTTCTCAAATTGAAAAAGAATATCTTGTTAGAACTGACATTGATATTCTTAAAAAGGACATGGATGATGCTTATAGAGGACTTATAAGGCCTTATAGAATAAAGAGTTACAAACTTTTTGGCAAAAAAGATGCCTCGGTGGTTTTGACTGAAGGTAAAAACCGCGAAATTAGAAACCTCTTTGCTGCCATGGGCTATGAGGTGAAAAAACTCACAAGAGTTAGAATTGGCAAAGTTCAGTTGGGCGAGCTTGCTCCAGGCAAATATAGGAAATTGACTAAAGCAGAAGTTAATTCTTTGATTGAGAGTGCGGGGCAAAAAAAATCGGGATATGGAGAGAAGAGATGATAGTTGCCATTGATGGGCCTGCGGGCGTTGGAAAGAGCTCTATTGCCAAGATGATTGCGCACAAATTGGGGCTGTATTATCTCAATTCGGGGAATTTCTACAGGGGTGTGACGTACAGAATTCTCAATTTAGGGTTAGACCCGTCCAAGCCAGAAGATTGCATTAAGGCGGCCGAGGGAGCTAAGTTTGACGTGCGCAATGGCAAGTTCTACTTGGATGACGAGTACGTGGAGGATAAGTTACACCATCCATCTATCGACCTTTGGGCGTCAAAAGTATCTGTCGTGCCAAAAGTCAGAGAGATTGTGAATGAAAGGATTTTGGAGCTGACAAAGAAGCTGGATATTGTGGCAGAGGGTAGGGATATGACCACCGTTGTATTCCCTAATGCCGAGCACAAATTCTTCTTTGATGCCCTTCCTGAAATAAGGGCAAAAAGGAGATATGAGCAGAATCCTGAATTGATGGATTATGAGACGGTTTTGAAGGAAATTAACGAAAGAGATGCAATTGACAAAAATAAGCCAGTTGGAGGTCTAAAAATTGCATCAGATGCCATTTATATAGATACATCATACTTGACCATAAACCAAGTTTGTGACAAAGTGATAGGAGCCGTAAAAGGCTCAAAAAGTAGAAAAAATAAAGGATCAGGAGAAAAAAAAGTGTCTGAAGAAAGAGAAATGGAAAACAAAGATACCGACATGCAGAGTGTTTTGCAGGAGGAGTATCTAAAATCTCTTGATGGAATCGAGGAC
>CAVKHB010000232.1:0-2402 GCA_963656005.1 Coriobacteriaceae bacterium | reverse complement strand
TTATGCAACAGCCAAAGTTGAACTGAAAGAAAATAAAATTAACTTTGAGGGTGCTGATTTAAATATTCCTAATATTTTAGTATCCCTTCCATCTCAATTAAATGCCAAGGCTAATGATATTCGTCTTTCCGTTGATAAAAATTTGCAAATCACAGCTTCTTTGGATGATGCAAGTTTAGATGGTTATGGTGAGGCAACCGAGATTTCTGCCTTGGTTGACATAAGCAAAGATAAAATAAGTCTTGCAACCTATTTGAGTACTCTTGATGTCTTATTTGAAGACTATGATACTAAAATTTATCAAACAACTGCCAACGTAGACTATTATTTTGCAACTCAAGAAGTTGATTTAAAGGCAACTGTGGGGCAGGTTAACGCCCAAGCGTCACAAAGTGTCCAGTCTTCTCAGTTATACAATCTCTCCGTGTCCGGCGTTTTGTCCAACATGGATATTGCTGACTTGGACTTATATATAAAGAATGCCAATGTTCAATATCAAGAATATGGTGCAGTTTTAAGTGGACTTTCTGCAAACCTTGAACTGTCAAATCTTAAGATGGCAGTAAATAATATTAAAGTTTTAGGTTACTTGAACTTTGATGATTTATCTGTAACAGGATTACAATCCTATACGTTACAAGCCTTTAGGACTCAAAATGGGGAAGTTGACTTCTCCTACAGTGCTTCCAACAACGCAAATGATTTAGATGCAAGAATTAAGGCCTATATCAGCGGAAACAGCAATAACGTCTATATTAATGATTTCTCTTCAAATATAGATGTAAGTGCAAGGGTCAAGAACTTCTCTGAATTATTAAATGCTAGTCTAAGCCTAGAGGGCTTATCTTGTGCTGCCTTACCACAAAGCACAGCTTTGACAGCCTTGAACTTAACTTATAGTTCAAACAAGGAACTTAATCTTACAATTCAAGCTGGCTCTCAACTTAATGGTAGTATTGTTGTTTCTCTAGAAAATAGCAGCATTGAAACCAAATTGTATTTGACAGAGTTTGTACCTTATAGTTTTACTGCACTTTATAATCAATTGCTTGCAGAGCAAGATTTTGTAAAAGAGGATACGAGCTTTGAAGGCTCTATTGTATTTGCCTTAAAACTTCCAAAAGGCACTTTGGATTTAAGTACGTTCAATACTTTGAAATTACAAAGTACCAAAGATATCAATAATTATATTAATAGTGGTCTGTTCTCCATTAACCTTGCCGTTCGTAATCTTGAATTGGATTCCAAGCTATATAGTGGTGCGGTTTCTTTTGAGTCTACTTTGAATGGTTCTCTTCTTGAAGTAGGTACTTTGGCTGTTTCTAGTAACGGTTACAGACTCTCTTATTCGGGATCTGTTGATTATAATAACCTCATTCCAGACGGTAGACTTTCTCTTCAGAAGGCTGAAGATGGAAGTGAGCTTGCCGCCTTAGACTTTGACTTGGTCGAAGGAACAAAATCCTACAGCTTTAAGTTAACTTCTCCTATTTTGGAAAAGACTTCCATATATGGAACACTTGATTGGCAAGATGAAGAAGCTATAACTGCAAATGCTTTTATTGAATCGAATTACTTGAAGGCTGGTACTATTCCTTTCTATGTAACTGTCTTTACAACTCCCCTTAATGTGAAGGTTGAGAGTGAAAACTTCAGCTTTGATGCATCCCTTGAAAATCAAAGTTTAATTAAACTTATTGGGTCTTTGAAGGGGCTGGAGATAAAGGCATCGGCCTTAATAACGCTGGCGGTGGATATGGATATCACGGCTAGTTACGACCTCATTACAGGTGAATTTGACACGGATATTGGGAAGTTTTCTACGCGGGTGTCCGATTTTTTTGGTTTTAGCTTCGCATCCAGAGTGACGGGTGAGAAGCTTTCTCTGGAGAATTTGACCGTCACAAGAGGGGAGCAGTCTTACGTGTTTGATGGGGCTATTGAGTTTGAGTATCCATCAATTTCTAAGCTGGCAAGTATTGCGGGTGAGGGGATTTCTGGTCTGATGAAGCTAAAGGATAAGGATGGAGTTTTCTCCATTGTTGGCACAGTCCTTGACCAACAATATTACTTGCAAATTTCTGCTAATTCTAATTTGAGGCTCGAGTTAACTCTTCTTGGTACGTATAAGAATGGCTTTTATGCCTATGGTAATGTAGGCTGGGCTGAGGCCAGTGGTTTTGATTTTAATGCTCAATATAAGAATGGCGTTTTTGCTTTCTATGACTCTTCTGGAAATCTTGGAGATTTGTCGTTAAAGGACATAAATTTCAATTTGGACGCCACAAATATGTCCATGCTTTTCTCTTTTGCTTTTGAGAACGTGGTTCAGAAAGAAATTGATGAGAATTCGCGCCAAAGTGGAACTATATCGCTTTCTGCACAGCTTGAGTCATTTGCAA
>CAVKHB010000231.1:0-2413 GCA_963656005.1 Coriobacteriaceae bacterium | reverse complement strand
GTATACTCCAGGAACTTTCTTCTGTGCGCTTTGGCGTGTTAAAACGGAAAATTACAGCTTTAAAAGCATGAAGAATTTACTCTTGGATCCACAATTTCCTTATAAAGACAGAGAACTCTTGTTGAGTATTATTCAGAAGGCAGTTGATTGCAAATGCCAAGATGGCCCTCTTTCAAACTGGCTCAATAAGTTTACAAAACTTGGAGCCAAGGAGGAGGCAACAAGGCTTTCTGAAATAGAAACAGGTATTAGGGCAGTTGTGGATTGTAAGGATCCCTTAAAGCTAAAAGAAAACGTCATGATTTTAGTCAAAGACTTGTTTGGTGAGGAGGCTTGGACAAACAAGGAAGATCAAAATGATGGCCTAAAAGCGCAGAATGCACGTATTTTTGGCTCATGTGAGCGAGAATTGGACAATCTTTCGGCTCATGCCAATGCTGCGGGTCTTGGAGATAAAGGAGACCTCTTTGGCTTGTTTGTGGACATTCTTAAGGACAAGACTTATAGGCCAAACGTTGGTAAAAATAACATAAATGTCTATAAATATCCTGCTGATGCTGGGCTTTCTGTAAAGTATCATTTCATACTAGGACTTACAGAAGCTAACTCAAAGGTAATGCTTAATCCTTATCCTTACTTACCTTTGGACAAGGCAAAAACTTTAGAGGAAGTTAAGGCACTGGAGGATTCTGTTCTTAATCTCTACAGTCAAACCTTGAATGGGGGCTATTCTTGGATGTCTTCTGCAGATGAGGGTTTCTCTGGAGCAGATGTTGTTCCTACAATTTTCCTCAAGGATAAGAGAATTGAAAGAATAAAAACAATTGAGGAAGACTCGTTTGCAAAAGAACTTGAAATTTGGGAAGGAAAAGATGAACCTGCTGGCGAGGTTTTTACCATCACGCAAAAACAGAAGGATTGTTTTGATAGAGCCTATCAAAAAGAGCTTAATTTTGATAATAAACTTTCTTTTGCTCCCGTTCAGACCCCTCTTAAGATAAGCGTTTCAAGAGTGAAGGAGTTTGAGTCGTGTCCGTACAAGGGTTACGCCTATTGTGTATTGGGCTTAAATAACATGGATTTTGAGCCAAACATGGCAGATGCTGCTCAAATTGGTAATTTGCTTCATTCAACCTTGCAAAGGGCTTTGAAAGAAGCAGGCTCATTTGAATCAATCAGGGAAGAAAATCTTCAAAAGATATTTAGTGAAGAGGTTTCTAAGTATGAGAACACTGCAAAAGCCACAGACAGTGTCCATCTTCAATACATTAGAAATAAGTACTCTAAAATCCTTCCCAAAATTTTGGAGTGTGTTGAAGAAACGGAAGATACAAAGGTAAACACAAATAAAGAAACACAGGTTCGTCTTGGTACCATGGGCTATAAAGCTATGGAGTATACTTCTTCCGCTTTAGAAGTTGGTGCAATTAGATTTGAAGGAAGAATGGATTGTATTTTGGAAGACAGTAATGGTTCTTTAGCTGTTATTGATTTGAAGAAAAACGCCCAAAAACACCATGGTTCGTCTTTGGATAAGGTTAATCTTCAAGTTGCAATTTATTCTAAAATGCTAGAAAAAGATCCAAATTATGGAAGAAGACCTGAGATAGGAGCGTTTTATTCTTTTGAAGATGGAAAGTTCTATTTTGTATGGCCTAAATTTGGACATAACAGAAACTCCAGAAATTTCTTCTATGATGAAAGTTGTCTAATACCAGAAGCCAATGGTGGTTCGGACGAGTTTGTTGAAGAAAACTATGACAGAAGAGTGAATGAGTTAAGTAGGATTGTTCAGGAGCATGATTTTGGGCCAAACCCAAAGGAGGATGATTCTTGTAAAAATTGTCCTTTCTTCAATCTTTGTAGGGGAGGTTTTCAAACAGTATGAACGCTAAATTTTTTGAATTTTGCAAAAACAATAATATGATTCTGTTGGATGATAGTGGCTCTTTGACTGTTCAAGGTCAAGCTGTAATGGAGACCAAAAACTGTGTTGTTGCAGCAGGTGCAGGCTCTGGTAAAACCACTGTTTTGTCTTACAGATTTTTGCGAATGGTAGCCCAAGGCATATCTCCTGAGCGAATTTTAACCATCACTTTTACAAAAAAGGCTACCGCTGAGATGAAAGGCAGAATTTATGAACTTCTTCAAAAGGGACATGAAGCGGGCTTTGTAAGCCATTCAGCTATGAAAAAATTTTCAGAGGTAACCATCTCTACTGTGGATAGTTTTTGCTCCGAGATTGTTCGAAAAGATGCGGTTCATCAAGGCTTTCCAGTAGATTTTAGCATTCAAGAAGACAAAGATTTTAAGCTTATGTCTAACTTAATTGTGGACAAGCTATTAGAAAAGCATCAAAAGGATCAGACAGTAAAATTGCTTCACTCCTATTTAAGTGTGGATGAAATTGAGC
>CAVKHB010000230.1:0-2441 GCA_963656005.1 Coriobacteriaceae bacterium | reverse complement strand
CTTACGGTGTTGGCCGGTGTCATGCTGGCAGAGAAGATGAATGGACGTGATGTGTGGCGTGCATAGTCTACTGCAAGATGGCTACCGGCCATAAAGCCGCCAAGGCTGGCAAGGGATTTGCTGAAAGTACCCATGATTATGTCAACTTTATCCTCTAAGTGGAAATAACTAGCTGTCCCTCGGCCTCCCTGACCAATCACACCTAGGGCATGGGAATCGTCAACCATAACCCTTGCACCATATTGCTGGGCAAGAGCTACTATCTCTGGAAGCTTACAAATATCGCCCTTCATACTAAAAACACCGTCTGTTACTATCAAACAACCTGCATCTTGTGGAACCTTTTGAAGCATTTTTTCAAGTTCTGCCATGTCGCTGTGATGATATCTGAGCATGGTACCGTAGCTTAGCTTACAGCCGTCATAGATGCTGGCATGGTTTTCTCTGTCGCAAATTACATAGTCATTGCGTCCAACTAGGGAGCTAATAATTCCAAGATTTGTCTGAAAACCAGTAGGGAAAGTGATGACGTCTTCTACGCCTAAAAAATCTTTTAACTCGTTTTCAAGCTCAAGATGTAAATCCAGCGTTCCATTCATAAAACGTGAGCCAGAGCAACCTGTTCCGTATTTTTTTATACCTTCAATGGCTGCTTTTTCTACTTCATCGCAAGTGGTAAGTCCAAGGTAGTTGTTGGATCCAAGCATTATTTTGCGCTTACCTTCCATGATGACTTCTTTATCTTGTCTGCTTTCAAGGCAATGGAAATAAGGGTAAAGTCCCTTTTCTTTATAATCATTAGGCATTGTAAAAGCCCTACATTTTGCGAATAAATCCATATAGATTCTCCATAAACTTTACTTAAGTAACAGATGTGGATTATAGTTAGCAAAGAAAAAAGGGTAATGGACAAGGAAAAGGAAAGAAAGAAATAAGCCACAAATTTCCTTTTTGTGGGGAGAAAGTAGATGGATTTAAGAATTGTTAAAACTAAAAAGGCTATAAGGCGTGCTTTCTTTGAGTTATTACAAACTAAAGACGTACAATCAATTACAATAAAAGAAGTTGCAGAACTTGCCGAAATTGATAGAAAAACTTTTTATTCGCATTATAGCGCCATCTACGAGCTTGTGGATGAGCTTGAAGACGAGGCCATCAAGAAGGTAGCGGATTTTGTCTACGATATTGACGGCTACAACCTTTTTTCAGATCCAAAGGTGATGGTTGAGGTCTTGCAAACCCTCACAGAAGACGAAGCTTTTTCCTACTTGCGCTATCTTTGCATCAAAAGTAATGCCGATCTTCTTTGGAAATTTAAAGACACAGTCAAAGCACGCATGATATCGGAATTCAAACCTAGGCTAAATATTGACGATACAGTCTTGTCTATGGTGGTTGACTACACAATTGCCGGCATTACCACCTGCTATCAGAATTGGCTTAGGCAGGGAAAACCAATCTCCGTGAACAAGTTGAGTGAAGAAATAAGCAAGATAGCTGTTTTTGGCTTAAGTGGTCTGGGAAATTGAAAATTAAACTAAAAGTTGGGCCAAAAATTAAGTTAAAAGCTAAACAGAAAGTGCAAATTTTTTTGTATAGATATATGTGGACAGAAAAACAGCACTTTTTTCAATTGTAATTCCCCTCTGCATGTCTTGTTTATCTGTCCTCCTTTGTTGTATTGATCTTGGATGGAAAGGAACGTTGCTCCTGCTTGTCTTTGAGGCTTTCCCCATGACGCTCCTTCTATCCAAGGTCCTTTTTCCTGTGAGTTGTAAGTATCAGCTTAAACTTCTCTTGGTTTTTGCCTTTGGGCTTTTCTTTACATTTACTTTATGCAGAAGCTATGAAACCTCTTTTGGCCTTTCTAAAAATAGAATTACCGCCCTTGAAGGAAGGATGCTCTATGATTCCTCTTTCTCAGGTTCTGGCAAAGGTTTGGTGCGCATTTCTTTGCAAAAATGTAGAGATAATTGTGGAAATTGGACTAGCGCAAGAGGAATTATAACGGCGGTGGGAAATGAAAAGGCTGTTGTCACAAGTGGACTTAAGGTACGGCTTGAAGGAAAATTCAGTGACGAGCTTTTTATTTGCGAAAGTTTACAGGTGGTAGAGAGAAGTAGAATAAATGATTTTAGAGAATATTTGATTGAGGTAATTGAAAAAAGACTTTTTGGAAATACTAAAAAGGCGTCTGGACAAGATTCTTTTGAGCAACCAGATGAGCCAGCACTTTTGAGCTCGCTTTTACTGTTGGGGCGCTCTGAAGATTATAACTTTCCACTAAAAGATGCCGCATTAAATTGCGGCTGTGCACACGTGTTGGCGCTTTCTGGAATGCATTTGAGCGTACTTGCATCTCTTTGCACTGGACTTTTTGGCAAACGTAAGTGGGCTAAAGGCCTATCCTTTCTAGTGATTGGAACTTTTGTCTTTATAGC
>CAVKHB010000229.1:0-2462 GCA_963656005.1 Coriobacteriaceae bacterium | reverse complement strand
CCTCATTAGCCTCGCAAAAGACGGTGGCTCCAGAGGCAGCGCCAAGCAAACCCGTTTCAAGTGAGCCTGTTTTAAGCGAACAAAAGACGGAAACAATAGAAGAAAAACCAGAAATATCGGGCCAAGAAGAAAAGCCTGTTCAGAACCCTTTGGTGGAGGTGCAGCCAACTATTCCTGAGCCAAAACAAGAAAATGAGCCTCAGGCGGAGGTAAAACCTCAAAGCCAAGTTACGCCCCAGGTGCAGGCAACAGAACTTACTTCAGAAGAGAAGCTCGCTTTGGAGAGAAAAAACTTGGTGGAAGATTTAATTATTGCTTTTGATGGAAAAGAGGAAAAATAATGAACCCTTTTGAGTTGTTGAAGAACATGGACAAAATTAAAAGCCAGGCAGAAGAGATGAAAGCCAAGGCTTCGCAGATAAAATGCACGGGCTATTCCTATGGGAACATGATTGAAGTTGTGGCAAATGGGAATTTGGAAGTTGAGAGCGTGAAAATAGACCCATCTTTGGTGACTGCAGAAAACGCTCAAATGCTACAGGTGCTGATTGCGTCGGCCGTCAATACGGCACTAAAAAATGTCAGAGATAGACTCGCACAAGAAGCAGGGCAAATGTTTTCCCAGTACAACGCATGACAGCAATTGAGAGTTTGGCCAAATTATTATCTCGTCTTCCGGGAATCGGGCCCAAAAGTGCGTCAAGAATTGCCTTTTCTTTGATTAAGACATCGAAGGATTATAACGCGCTACTGGCAGAAGAGATTGCAAGCATTCAAGATAAAATCCATCCCTGTTCAATTTGTGGCTCGTTCACAGAAACAGACCCCTGCCCTGTTTGCGCAGATCCAAACCGGGACAAAAGTCTCTTGTGCATTGTTGAACAACCTCAAGATGTCATTACAATCCAGTCCTCTGGGGTTTATAATGGCCTTTTCCACGTTTTGGGTGGAGCTATTAATCCGCTAAACGGTGTTGGGCCGGAGGATTTATCTTTTAATCAACTACTAAAACGAATAAACGAGGGCTCCTTTTCTGAAATTATCATTGCCACCAACCCAACAGAAGAAGGCGATACTACGGCTCTTTACATAAGACACTTGTTAAAAGACTACCCTAATTTGAGTCTAACAAGGCTTGCTTCTGGGCTTCCCATTGGTGGAGACTTAGAGTATGCGGACAGAACTACTCTTACTCGCTCTTTCCGTAGCAGGGTTAAGCTTTAAGAGTTTTGAAGTTTAGCGCTCTCTTAGGACAAGGAAACTTCACCCAGAAGAAAATCTATGGCATTTATTTTTTTGTACCCCTTTTCAAGTTGCGTGAAGGGGTCATTATCCATTGTAATAACTATCTTTCTATACCCATCATCAAGATCTTTAAAAGAACTCAATTCTTGTGCTTTCTTATTGCTGTCCAGAATGCTGTATGCTACTTGGATATAGAAAGTTTCCTCCATATCTGTTGCAATAAAGTCAATCTCTTTTTCTCTGTTCTTTCCTATATCTACCCTATAACCTCGGCGAAGCAGTTCAGTAAAAATAATATTCTCAAGAGTATGAGTAGGCTCTAACTGTCTAAAATTGAGTTTTGTATTTCGCAAACCCATATCAGTTGCATAGTACTTATTAAGTGTTTTTAGATAACTCTTACCTTTTATGTCGTAACGATAGACCTTGATAAATAGGAAGGCCTGACACAACCATTCAAGATAGTTTCCTATTGTATCGGCAGTAATAGTCTTAAACGCATTAGTCTTGAGAGTATCTGTTATCTTCTTTGCACTTACAAGACTACCAATGTTAGAACATAGAAAATTATAGGTTTCTTTGAACGCCTGAATGTTTC
The DNA here is from genome assembly GCA_963656005.1 of Coriobacteriaceae bacterium. Taxonomy (GTDB): domain Bacteria; phylum Spirochaetota; class Spirochaetia; order Sphaerochaetales; family Sphaerochaetaceae; genus UBA9732. The sequence continues at coordinate 619 of CAVKHB010000229.1, read as the reverse complement.
TAACATTGTTTTTCTCTATTACATCTCTAGTTGCCACTGTCTCCTCAAGCATTTCAAGATAGTCTGTTTTGAATTTAGTCTCCTCTTCTGTTGCCACTGCAGGAAAACCTCCATAAATCATATAATCATTGAAAGCTTTATTTCTGTCGCCGCCGACATATCTGTAGTATTCTTTAAAAGAAAGGGTGAAAACCTTGATTTCAATGCTTCTTCCCCTCAGAGCGGTGTTTATTTCACCCGAAAGCATCTTCGAATTAGAACCTGTAACATATACATCAAAATCATCGTTCTTAAGAGAATTTAAAAGATCTTCAAAAGGATTTACATATTGTATTTCATCTATCATCACATAGTACTTTGCTCTGTCAACACGCTTGGCGGTAATATAATCATAAAGCTCTTTCGGCTTGCGTAAACTTTCGCTCTTGACATTCTCAAGGTTGACAAAAATGATGTGATCCTCTTGTACCCCTATACTGATGAGATAATTTTTATAAAGTTCAAACAGAAGAACCGTTTTACCGCATCTTCTAATTCCAGTTACTACTTTAATTAGATTCTTATCCTTATATCTTTTCAGTTTCTCAATGTATTCGGTCAGCTAAGAGCCTAGTCAAGA
>CAVKHB010000228.1:0-2466 GCA_963656005.1 Coriobacteriaceae bacterium | reverse complement strand
GCACTACAGGTACGAGCGATATTCCCAGTATTTTGAGGAATCTCAGGTTGAAACAGAACAATGTTTATCTTCATTTAAGCAGAATAATAACACTTTGGAGCGGTTTTTGCAAAAAGCCTTCTATTGCCAACATTGCCAAATATGGCTTTTGTTTGTACTATATCAGCGTGGATCAAAAGTATCAGATAATTAGCAGAAAACAGGATATAGGAAGACTCATTAATCAACTTCACAGAGAAGAATTTCTCGCCGTAGGGATAATGGACACGGGCACAAAGGACGACCTTATTGAATCCATTTCTTGGTTCAGTCAGAACTTCAACTACTGCCTGCACGTTGTAACCCAATCCGATAGAATCACCCAAGACTCCATCCAAACCATTTTCCCCGATGTAACGTTTATAGTTTTCCCCAAAATCCCGTCTCTAGCAGAGCGCATCAATGCTTTTGCCAACGTCTGCATGACCACTTATTTCATTGTAACACAAAGCAATACTTCCTTCATGTCTTTTGACTGGAAACCCATAGAGGCCAAACTCAAAGAAGAGCTCCACCCCGCAGTAATCTGTCCTTGGATATTCAACAAAAGCAACGAAAAAATCCCAACGGTCAGAGCCCCAAAACTCAACGGCAAAGAGATAGAGCCCATGAGTTTTATGCCTCGCTCTGAATGCGACAGCACCCTCTATCCCTTCTTGGGTCTAGGCATCTACGACCGCGCCCTCTTCCAGCGCCTCAGGGGCTACGACAACAACATCTCTGGCACGTACTGGCAAACCCTAGACTTTGGTGTCAGATGTTGGCTATTCGGCTATCCGGTCTACACCATGCCCTACATGTCTGTTCTTTTCTACGGAATGCAATTCCTCATAGAGGATCGCACCGAACTAGATGGCGTAGAGCGCTTCTACACGAAAAACCTCGCCATCAAGCAATCCAAAGGTCGCAACTATATCAAAAAGGGCTACAAGACAAGCGGTCGTGTACTTGCAGAGGAGGTCAAGCCTCGCCTAGCACTCTACAAGACCGATTTCCAAAGCCTTTGCGACTCTTGGAAAAACCCCTCTTAATTATTTCAAATATTGCTCAATGAGACTGTCCACATGAACCTCTTGTTTTAGATTGATGTCATTTAAGTAGACTTTGCTAAATTTTTTGCAAATTTTGGAGCCAGTTTGGGCTCATTTATGTAGATTTTCGAGCAAACTTTTGTGATAATGCAGTAAAATCATGTCTCAGATAACAAAGCGCGCACTGGAACAATCGCTCAAGAACCTTCTTTTGAAGAAACCACTGACAAAGATAACCGTCAGTGACATAGCTGAGGATTGTGGTATTAATCGCATGACATTTTACTATCACTTTAGGGATATATATGACCTTGTGGAGTGGTCCTGTCTTGAAGATGCGCGGCAAGCACTTGAGGAAAAGAAAACTTACGACACTTGGCAACAGGGATTTTTGCAAATCTTTGAAGCAGTTCGTAAAAATAAGCCATTCATAATGAATGTGTATCGCTGCGTCCATAGGGAGCAAGTTGAGCGGTATCTTTCCCCTCTTGTGGACAATCTTTTGCTTAATATCATAGATAAAGAGGCTCAAAACGTCTCCATCCGCGATGAGGATAAGCAATTTATTGCTAAGGTTTATTCTTATATCTTCATTGGCATCATGCTGGATTGGATTCGGGACGATATGCGCGAAAACCCAGAAGAAATAGTGGAACGCCTTGCCAAGTTAATTAGGGGCTCTATTGCAGAGGCAATTTCCAGATTCGCCCACTGATTTCCATCAAAACTCCCATTTTGATAAAATTTTATACAATTTTAAACTCAGTGATAAATCTTTTATCACGAGGCTTTTATTGCTTATTGTCGTCCCTCAAAAACACACGTAACTTATGGCATAACAAAAAAATTAGACCCATAGGAGGTTACATTATGTATTATTCTGCTGGAAATTACGAATCGTTTGCACGCCCTGAAAAACCTAAAGATGTAGATAAAAAATCTGCTTATATCATAGGAACAGGACTTGCAGGACTTACCGCTGCCTTCTACCTCGTACGCGACGGACAAATGAAAGGCGAGCACATTCACCTACTTGAAAAGTTAGAGCTGGCCGGTGGAAGTTGCGACGGTTACAGAGATGTCACAAAAGGTTTCTTCATGCGTGGTGGACGTGAAATGGACAACCACTTTGAGGTCATGTGGGACACCTTCCGCGACGTTCCATCAATAGAGACACCAAGCGTTTCTGTCCTGGATGAGTACTACTGGCTCAACAAGCATGACCCCAATTATTCACTGTGTCGTGCAACGGTAAACCGAGGTCAAGACGCGCATACGGATAAGAAGTTTGCGCTGGACAAGGAATCGGCTATGGCCTTGTCAAAGCTCTTCATCACCCCAGAGAAAGACTTAGAAGACAAGAAGATATCTGAAGTTCTGCCCGAGTCTTTCTGGA
>CAVKHB010000227.1:0-2479 GCA_963656005.1 Coriobacteriaceae bacterium | reverse complement strand
CCGCTGGCAATCAGAAATGTTACGATAAACGATATAATGATTTTCTTTATCTTTTTGATTCTCACTCCACGCCTCATTTAAGCTAAATTGATACAGAATTCCTGTTTTTGGGCTATCTTCCAAGAAGCCCTCAGGAATTATTGTTCCGTTTGTTAGTACTGTCTGAGTCATGTGTTTCTCATGAGCCAAATTAATAATTTTATGCAATTCTGGATGGCAGAAAGGTTCTCCTCCTGTCCAAGTAACAGAAAAAATGTCCTTTTTATCAAAAAGGTTAATTAAAGTTTCAATTTTCTCAAAACTCATATTTCCGTGAATTCTATTTCCATCTAAAGCATAACAATAAGGACATTTTAAATTACAATTATCAGTTATGCTCACATGTGCATATATTGGCAATTCAAAACTAATTGGAGCCATATAAGGTTGATGTTCAGGAACAATTGCATACTTAATACCATTTTCCGTTTGATACATTCTTAGTTTTATTCCCAAATTTGCATCATATTTCTCACGGAGAAGTTTTTTCAATCCGCCATCCCCCCTTTTCTCATTGCCTTAACAGCTTGATACAATTGCCCTTTCCTCTCCAACAACTCCGCATAGGTTCCAACTTCAGAGATTCTTCCTGCAGCAATACAGTAAATTCTATCAAATTCATCCATATAAGATTCAAACACATCATGTGTAACTAAAACAACAGCACAAGGTAACGAAATCAAATTTTTAACAATTTCATTTGTAGTTTCTATATCAAGAGAAGAAGTAACCTCATCCACAAGCAAAACTTCGCATTTTCGTATTAAAGATCTAGCAATAGCAATACGCTTCTTTTGCCCTACAGAAATATCGTTCCCCCCCTCGCTAATAAAAGTTGAAAGACCATTTGGCAAAGAATCAACTAGAGAAACCAAACCAGACAGTTCCACTGCCTGTTTTATGTCTTCTTCCAAAAAGCACCCACCTAAACAGATGTTATTCAATAAAGTATCTTCAAAGATAAAAGGATTTTGAGAGATGTAAGCGACACGTTCAAAATATGCATTGTCATCGAAATCCCGAATATCCCCACCTGAAATCTCAACCTCTCCCATGTAAGACGAAAAAAACTTTGCCATTATCTTCAAAAGCGTGCTTTTTCCTCCACCACTATTTCCCACAATTGCAATCTTTTCTCTTCCAGCAAGAGTTAACCCGATATCTTTTAAAACTACCTCACAATTGTTTGGATAATTAAAAGAGAGATTGCTAATTGTAATCTCTGTAATATTCCCACACAAAGTCTTCTTCCCGGTTATTGATTCTTCTTGCAGCATCCTATTAAGTTTCTTTCTTATTGCGGATGTAGATTGAACAGAAATATAAGCATTAGCAACTTGTCTAAAAGGAATTAATATAAAGTTGATGAGTGTATTTGCTGTAATAAGATAACCCAAAGAAATTTTCCCATCTAAAACCAAGAACGCACCAGCAACAAGTAGAGTAAAACCAGGTAACCACGAAACAAGAGCCGTTATAGAGGATGAGACATTGCTAACCTTCTTCATTTCAAACTGAGTTTTTGAAACCAAATTTGCTTCACCTTTAATAGTTTCTTTCATGTACAACCGATTGTTGTTTGTAATCAAAGTCTCATAACCATCAATTAATTCTTTTACCTTTATAAAGAGATGATTAAAAGCTTGTGTATTGTTCTCTTTTGCCCTGCTCAAATATGGCGCCAATAAACTTGGAACAAAGAAAGGGAGAGAGGCCAAACCCAAAGCAACGATTAGCAAAACAGTGGAAATTGTTGACATATACACAACGGCAGACAACCCTATACAAATCCAGATTGTCATATCAAAAAGACCGTTATAGTAATCTTCCTCTACAATTCTTGTTTCGTTTGTAAGGGATGCAAGCCACTTAGATTTATTGCTATTAACATCGGCCTCAAATATACTCAAGGGGATAGATTGAAGAATACTTGTAAGTTCGATTCTCACACATTCAGAAGCTTTTGCACTCATCTTTGAAAAAACATTACGAGCTATAAATTCGCAAACATTGCTTGCAACTACAATCACTATGCCTATTCCAAGATTCATAACAACTTCATCTTTTGCTCGAGACTCAATCAACCACTGGAAGATAAAAGACTTCAACGGAACAAGAATAGCCGTCAATAATACAAATAACAATGAGATAAGCAAAGAGGACTTCTGTTGTAGAATATAGTTCAAAAGATTTTTCTTAATACCCTTTTTTTGATTCATATAGAAAACTAAAAAGGCTCAACAAACCTAAATCCGATTGAGCCTTTGTAATTCGAGTTAGAAACTAGCAACTTTCAGCAACTCCATACGTTACGGCAGCAGCACCGCATCCTTGCATAGAAACCTCTAACTCTTCCGCCTCTTCCCTTTCAAGTTCTTTGTTTTCCATAGCAGTTCCTCCTGTCTCTCTTTTCTTTAGTCTATGATGTACACTTTCATAT
>CAVKHB010000226.1:0-2481 GCA_963656005.1 Coriobacteriaceae bacterium | reverse complement strand
GAAAGTTTTGAAATAACCTGAACAATTAATAATAACTAATACAAAATGAAAAAGAATATCATTGTTTCCCTTGTCCTTGGGTTGGGTTTTATTACTCCTACACATATTCTAGCTCAGCCCAAGGCTAATAGTTTTTATCAGTCTTTTCAGGACAAGCAGACAATGCAGATTGTCAATCGGCTTTATAATCAAATGAGTTGGGAGGAGCGAATTGCGCAGTTATATGGTGTGACTCCAGGAAGATTGACAAACAAGGAAGGTAAGCTTTCTCCCGAAAAATGTAAGGAGGTGATACCATACGGCATTGGTCATGTGTGCCAATTTGCCTGTGCATTGGACAATGAACCTGACAAACTCCGTGATTTTGTTGCAGATTTACAAGCATGGTTAAAAACGAATACGAAGACTGGCATTCCCACCATTTGCCATGAAGAAGCCATTGAGGGATTTGCAGCGAAAGGTGCAACGGTGTTTCCCCAACAAATAGGTATGGGCTGTAGCTGGGACATGGACTTGATGATAGAAAAATCTCGTCAAACGCGCATCCAGATGCGCAAGATAGGAGCCACTATGGCACTCTCGCCTATGGTTGACGTTATTCGTACAGCAACCTTCAACCGTTTAGAAGAAGGATATGGCGAAGACGGATACCTTTCTGGATGCATGGGTGTTGGCTTCGTGAGAGGCTTGCAAGGACAAGATATGACCACAGGAGTAGCTGCTTGCAGCAAACATTTCTTGGGATATGGCGGTGGCTCAGAACTAAACGACAAAGAACTTACTGAAGAAATCCTTTTCCCTCATGAAGCTATAAATCGTATGGCCAACAACAAGTGTGTAATGACTGGCTATCATAGTTTTGATAAGGTACCCGTGGTGGCTAGCTCTAAGATTATTGGTGATTACCTTCGCAATCGTACGGGCTTTGATGGTATCACAGTCAGCGACTATGGCGCAATCGGTAGAGTTTATCGCCAAGGTGACCAACACGAGAAAGACCTAAGAAGCGGTGTTATGGCGATGAATGCTGGCACAGACTTGGAATTCAGCAATGGAAAATGCTATCCTTTTCTTATAGAGGCCATGCAGAAAGGCCTCGTGAAAGAAAAAAGGGTTGAGGAGGCCGTGAAACGTGCCTTAACCCTAAAGGTAAGATTGGGTATGATAGGCGAAGACGCCAAGCTATACGAACAAGGTCATTTAACTTTAGATGATACCGATGCACGCAAGGTGGCTTATCAAGCAGCTAGTGAATCTGTCGTACTCTTGAAGAATAATCTTTTGTTACCATTGCCCGAGGAAATAGACATTGCTGTTGTTGGTCCTAATGCCAACTCGTTTTGGAGTTTGATAGGCGATTATGCTTATCCTTCAATGATGGCATTCTGGCATGGAAAGAAGCAAGACGGCAAGAATCCCAACATGGTAACACTGTTGGATGGTTTGAAGAATAACAAGCCGGCCTCTACCACTATAGAATATCAAAGGGGATGTGAATGGGACTTGCCAGGTGAGGCAACAATTAAGTCCTCTGGCGATGTTGATCCTCGTACATCCCGCCTAACGGCTATGATGGTAGAGTCGGCAGACAGTACCAATTGGGATGCAGCCATCAACTTGGCAAAAAAGAGTGACGTTATCGTAGCTGCCATGGGTGAGAATCCAGCTCTCTGCGGTGAGGTACGTTTGAGAAAAGGCATCAAATTGCCTGGCGACCAAGAAAAGTTTGTCAAGGCTCTCATCGCCACCGACAAGCCTGTTGTTCTGATTATGTTTGGCGGTCGTCCTATGATTATCAACGACATTGCCACAGGCTGCGCCGCTATAATGCACGCATGGTATCCTGGTGAAGAAGGAGGAAATGCCATTGCCGACATTCTGTATGGAAAAACAAGTCCATCGGCAAAGTTGTCTATCAGCTTCCCAACAGTTGAAACGGAACAACCCGTCTGCTACAATTATGGTTCTTCCCAAGATTCATTGGTGGCTTATCCTTTCGGCTTTGGTTTGTCATATACAAAATATAAGTATGATGCAATGAATATCGAAAAACCTGTTGTTTCTACAAAGGGTGAAGCCATGAATTTCTCCTTTAACTTGCAGAATATAGGGAAAAGAGAGGGAACAGAAATTGTGCAGATTTACCTCTCGCCTGTAGACAATCCCAACCTTAAGCCAATCCAGTTGAAAGGGTTCAAGCGCGTAACGCTGCAACCTAACGAGACAAAGACTGTTCACGGAAAGATTTTCATAGACCAATTGGCATATTATAATAATAAGTTATGGAACATTGCTCCGGGAAAATATCAAATAAAGGTTGGTGCTTCTTCAAACGACATAAGGCTTATTGGAGAATTTGAAGTTAAAGGCAAGACAGTTACCAAGAAATACAGAAAAGAATTGTTGTCTGTTATAGACTAAACTTTTTTCATTTGCAAGTCTATCAGCAACACGGCATGCTCTGTTTCCTTCTTAGGGGCA
>CAVKHB010000225.1:0-2486 GCA_963656005.1 Coriobacteriaceae bacterium | reverse complement strand
CTCTTTAATGTTTAATTTGGAGAAATAAGATGAATCTTCCTAATAAAATAACAGTAACAAGATTGGTTTTAGCGCCATTTTTCTTCTTGTTCTTCTTTTCTGTTGATGTAATTAACGGACTTTCACCCGTTGTTTATTCTGTAATTTTGGTTCTCATTTATGGGGTGATGGAATTTACCGACTTACTGGACGGCAAGATTGCAAGAAAGAGAAAACTGGTCACAGATCTTGGTAAGGTCATGGATCCTTTTGCCGATGTCATGAGTCATCTTACTTTTTTCACCTGTTTTCTCTCTTGTGGAATAATGCCTGCTTGGACTTTTATCCTCATAGTTTGGAGAGAATTTGCTCAATCCTTTACTAGAATGTTAATGATGGGGAAGGGGAAGGCTCTTGCCGCTAATATCTTTGGCAAGGCCAAAACTTGTCTTTATGCATTGTGTAGTGTTTTGGGTATTGGAGTAAGAGTTTGCCAAATAGTTGCCATTGATGAAAATTTGCTTTCTACTTTCAATACTATAATGTATGTTTTGTTTGCTTTAGCTGCTTTTGCGTCTGTTACCTCTTATGCCATATATGTAAAGGGCATAATTAAGAGCAAAGCACTCAGCTCAATGACTCGCTAAAACTTTTCAAATATTCGCAAACAAAGGAGGGGACTGTGTTTTTTATAGTCTTCCAATTGTCTTGGGCAAGAGCCTCTCTTACCATTGAGGAAGAGATGTACTTGTCTCCAATGCGTTTTCTTTCTGCTACTTTTAGTTGTATTTTTGAATTTTTACTTTCTTGGCGTAGTGCGCTGAGATGCATTTCAGACATTTCGTCTCTGGGTTCATCTCCTACAAATCTTGTTTTTATATTAAGTTTTGGCCCTATCTCATGGAAAAATAGCTGAGAATCAAGTAAGGCATAAAGGTGCATTCTTCCTTTTTCCTCTGTGATCCAGTCTTGAGGGAAGGAATTTCTTCCTATTAAGAATGGTCCTGCGGGGAGGACAAGGATGTTTGGATATTTTTTTGCTCCTTCTTTTACAAGTTTTATTCTATCTTCAAATGGAATTTCTATTTCAACTGTTTCATGGTTGCCTCTACAGCCAGAATCTGGTTTGCCTTCAATTACAAATACTACAACAGCGCTACTGCGTTTTGAGGCAAGGCTTAGGATGTAATCATGGCCTAAAGTGTAAGGATTTGCGTTAAAAACTAGGCAAGAGAGGGTTTCTAGGTTATTAAATTGTTTTTCTAGTTTGTTTTTTGTGTCAGCAAGCCAAGAATTAAAGATATCGGGATTAGAGAGGGCATTTAAGTATTGAAGAATTTGGGGTGAAGTTTCCATGACTTGGAGTATATCATTTTTGTTGTCCTTTGTGCGGATTTTGAGTAGATTTCACGTGGAGGCTCACCATGGATGAGATTTTCTTGAAGAATAAAGAAAGCGGGAAGGTTTTGGTTTTTGGGCATAGAGGATATAGCCAGCTGTACCCGGAAAATACCATGCTTTCGTTTGATGCCTGTGCAAAAAATCCTCAGGTGGATGGTGTGGAGCTGGACGTGCACCTTTGTAAGTCGGGCGAGGTGGTGGTTGCGCACGATTTCTCGCTGATGCGTACTGCTGGCGTGAATAAGGAGATTGAGGAGCTGACGCTCTCTGAGCTCAGGGCTATTGATGTGGGCTCTTTTAAGGGTGCCGAGTTCTCTGATGCGCGCGTTCCTCTTTTGGAGGAGCTTTTGGGTACGTATAGCAACCGCTTTATATATGATATAGAGTTGAAGGTGAAGGCGGGCAAGGTGAATACGGAGCTTTGTAAGAAGACTCTGGACGTGATTCGCAAATGCAACGTGCAATCCAGCGTGATGGTTTCATCTTTTAACCCCTTTGCGTTGGGTAAGTTTGGGCGCCTTTGCAAGCATAGCATGCCTTGTGCCGATATTTTTTGTAAAGCCAATGATGTTCCACGCTCGCTTTGGAATGGGGCAGGCCATATTGTAAGTCATAGTTCTTACCTTAAGCCTCAATATTCACAAGTTGATGAAAAATTCTTGTCTTCTCATTGGAATCTTCCAGTTATCACATGGACTGTTAACTCTGCTGATGAGGCTAAGCGGCTAGTTTCCTTTAATAATGAAGAGAAAGGGATGAGGGTTTATGGACTTATTGGTAATGACCCTTGTCTTATTGCACAAGCTATTGAGAAGCTTTAAATGTTTGTTTGAAGGTTTGTTTGCGTGGTAATGCGTGGCAAAAAGAAAATTGAAAAAATTTTAAAAAAAAGTGTTGACACTATGAATCGAATCTAGTAGTTTACATAGGCACGCTCAAAAAGAACGAGCGCTGCAACAGATTTTTACAGAGATATTAGAGAAGAGAAGGTTAAGAGATAGGTTTGCAACGATTGCATTTGCCGTTGGTTGCAAATTTTTATTTTGGAAGCATGAGGGCTTCCTAGTCAATTCGATGACGAACAGAATACGGTGGAAAAAGAAAGA
>CAVKHB010000224.1:0-2500 GCA_963656005.1 Coriobacteriaceae bacterium | reverse complement strand
CTGCTTACCAGTCTGAACACTAATTCTGTCAAAACTCTTAGGATCAATTGGAATTAAAAGCTCATCATTAACTTCTGCCTCAGAACCAAGTTCCTGAGCTTCAGAAAGAGGAATTTGCGATACTGGATCTTCAAAATCGTCATCAGCAACAACAACCTTGCGAGAAGCAAGTTCAACAGAAGAAAGATCATCAGCAAAAGTAACAACAGCATTCTCATCTGTTCCATACTTTCTTCTGTAGGTAGCCAAAAGGGTCTGTCTAATGGTATCCAAAACCAAATCCTGAGAAATACCCTTCTCTTCAACCATAGTTCTTATAGCATCACTTAACTCGGACATTTTTCACATCCTCCCATTTATAATCCAGTTTCGCCTTCTGGATGTCATTAAATTCAATCAATTTCTCCTCGCCCTTCTCTTTTGAGTTTTCCACCTCATAATCCAGAAGAGTGACCGTCTGATTCTCCACCTTGCCAATTACTCCTTCAATCCAAGAAGCAGCACTCAAGCTATAAAGCCTACATCTCTTACCTTGGAACACCTCAAACTCGTAGACATCCCTAAAGTTTCTCTGTAAGCCCGGTGTAGAAACCTCAACATAAAGGTTATCGCGCCCAAATCTCACCTGAAGCCTAGGAAGAATGGTATTGTGCACCTTTGCACAGTCATCAATACTAGTGTCTCCCTGTGGATTCATGATGATTACTGAAACCTGAACCGTAGTACCCTGCATTGTCTTTCTCACATCACAAAGCACCATGCCCAAATCTGACACAATATCCTTCAAATCCACAAAAAGTGGTTCTCTGACAATACTGTTCGTCAACATAAAGCCATAAAAAAGGGACCGAAACTTTCGATCCCTCAAAAATCCTTACTTAAAAATCCTCTAACACTATACTTAACCCAACACATTGTGTCAATATTTGCACTGTATTTATTATAAGGAATAGCAACATGGAAACCTTTGCAAAAGCCTCAAAGAACGTGGCATCAAATCCCCCGGCCTTGACGACAGCATCCCAAAAACACTTGTCCCAATGCTTACCTGGCCCTATGCCCTAGAGCACTTCACCCAAATAATAACTCTCTAGCTCCTGTACATAACAAAAGTCTAGACAATTATGCCGGTATCATTAGCGCCCAGCGTGAAATATCGGGGTAAATCATAGGGAGAGAAGATACCACGGTCCGTTGCAATCCCACTGATGAGATACGGCGGGGTCATGTCAAAAGCCGGATAGTAGCCCTTGACGCCCTCTGCTGCGGTGCGAACCCCCATGGCCTGAAGGGAGAAATTGGGGTCGCGCATCTCAATAGTGACGCTCTCGTGGGTAGGATGGCCAATGTCTGGGGCCCCAGAGATAAAGGTGGGAATTCCAAAATGGTGGGCGCAAATTGCAATCTGGGAAGTGCCAACTTTATTAAACACATAGCCATCTACGCAAATTGCATCTGCTGCGCAGGTAAAGACATCCACCTTTTCTTTAGCCATGACAAAAGCTGGCATGTTGTCCGTAATGACTGTGACATCAAAGCCCATGTCGTGACAAACTGTTGCAGTAAGTCGGGCACCTTGGAAATAAGGCCTAGTTTCAGGGCAAAACAGTCTAATTCTCTTGCCACGTGAGGTACACTCTTTGAGCATCATGCCCAAAATTGTCTCGGCAAAGCACTGCGTCATGATTGTACCGTTGTTGGGGAACATATCAACTAGATATTCGGCGCACTTTGCAACCTTGGCATAACGTCTGTTGTTTGAGTCAACAATGAAGTCTCTAATAGCCAAATCAACACGCTTGCCTTCTTCAAGTGCCTTTTGTGCTGCTGGTAAGCATGCTTCTGTGACAATTTTCATCCTATTAACTGTGGTTGGACGAGCATGAGAAATGGTGTATGCAGCCTTTTTTAGATACTCCATTTGCTCCTTTGCGCTAAGATTTCTACATTCCCAAGCGGCAAGAGCCATTCCCATTGGAGCGGCCGTGAAAGGACCTGCAGACTGCGTGACCATGTCTGTAATTGCTTTTGTTACTTCAACATGCGTCTTGCAAGTGACAAACTCTACCTTAGCAGGATAGATTCTACGGTCTAATATTCTCACCTCGCCGTCTTCGTACCAAGCGATATTTTCATACTGAAGCATGAAGGCTAAGTTTTTGTCCTGTCTTTCCATGTCAACTCCTTTTGGGCTTTGCAGTAATAAAGCCTAAAAAAACCCGCTACAAAAAATTAGCGGGTTTTTAAGTTACGGAATAGGACCTATATATCTCTTGAACCAATGGTTCAAGGGGGACTCCCAGTTAAGTCACAGATTCTGTTCCCTAAAAACCCTGGGGCGGGAGCAATGCACCGTTTCTATGCCGGAATCCATAAGGAAAGTTTGAGCAAGAGAATTACGCTCCTACTCCGCAACTGATTAGATGTTACCACACAAAAATGCACAATGGAAGTATCAATAAAGAAAACTTTCTATCTTTGAACCCAAGGAGGCCATATT
>CAVKHB010000223.1:0-2502 GCA_963656005.1 Coriobacteriaceae bacterium | reverse complement strand
TTTTTCTATATCGTAATTGGGGACTAAAAATTGTGGAATTGTTTTCTTATTTCCGCGAGGCATTTTAGTACCATTTGCCCCCGCCATCATAAAATCAAAAAAACTGTCTTGAGACAAAACATAGTATAAGAATTTATTATTCCAGTCTTCTTCATTAGTTCTGAAAACTATTACATCATTTGAACAACCACTCTCCCTATTTGCAAACCATATTTTTTTGAAATAAGGTCTGATATTAGACACCAAAACATCGCCTGGCTTGTATTTTGTTACACGAGTAGCTTCTGGCAAAGATAAGCCACTACTAATTCCACCACGATTAGGAAGCATATTATCAGTTGACACATATTCTTCTGCTTTTAATGATGAAACATCAATCTTATCAGAGACATAGTGTGCAACATTTCGCAATTCAATCATAACCCTAGCTCCTTCAGGTTCTGAGAGATGGTGTCCATTAGGTCATTTGATTCTGCTTGCAAGGAGAGAAGTTCACGGTGAATTTCTGCCATGCGTTCTTCAAAGTCTACACCGTCATCTTCTACAGGAGCAACGCCAACGTAGGCTCCTGGTGTAAGAGACCACCCCTTCTCTTCAATCTCTGAAATACTAGCAACCTTACAGAGCCCAAGGATGTCTTTATACTCCCCGTCCCCAAACTTCTCATAAAGCCAGTTTGCTTCTTTTGCAATGGTAAGAGTCTCTGTAAGCTCTTTAATTTCTTTGTCATAAATGGTTTGTATTGTCTTTTTGTCCTTTTTATTGGCACTTTCAACAGCACTCTTTGCTTTGGCCCTGAGGGCCTTCAGAGCTTCTGAGAGTTCTTTTACTTTGTCCGCAAAGCTTCCTTCTGCTTCCAGCTCGGCCTTATATTCTTCAAGCAAGGCTTTGTACTTATCTATTTCTCCACGATACAGCCACACAATGGCATTGAGGTTTTTGAGTTGCCAATCACTCCATTCATTAAGAGTGCGGTCTACAACGGTATAATAATTGCGTGCGTCAATAAAGAGAACTTTATCTTTAATAGTATCGGTCTTGGCCTTGTTGAAGAACCACAGGGAGCATGGCAAACTCTTGGTGTAGAAGAAGTTATTACCCACGCTAATCATGACGTCCACGTGGCCAGTTTTGATAAGTTTCTCGCGAATGTCCTTGTCTTTGCCCTGGCTATCTGTGGCAGATGAGGCCATGACAAAGCCTGCACGGCCTTTCTGGTTCAGATAAGAATAAAAGTAGGAAATCCAGAGATAGTTTCCGTTGCTGACCTCTTTGTTCTTGTTTATAGATGGCATGCCAAAAGGAAGACGTCCAGCGCTCTCGCAGGATTCGGCTTTTACTTTGTCAACGTTAAATGGTGGATTTGCCATGACATAGTTGCAACGGCCATTTAGGTTGTGGGCATCGTGGTAGAAGGTGTTTGCTTCGTCGCCGGATTTAATGACGCCTGTAAGTCCATGCACGGCCATGTTCATAAGACAGAGCTGTGCATTATATTCAACTTTCTCCTGACCATAAAATGTCATGGTACTGTTGGCGTTCATGCCCGTGGAATTTACAAAATCTCCAGATTGGACAAACATTCCACCGCTGCCACATGCGGGATCCAGAAGTACACCGTTTGTAGGCTCTATGATATTTACAATCATTTTGACCAAAGACTTGGGCGTGAAGAATACTCCATCATCTGAGGCGATGTTTTTGGCAAATTTGTTTAGAAAGTATTCATAGATGCGCCCAATGATATCGCCACCAATATCGTCTAGTGCACTGTTATTGAAAATACGCAAGAGTTCAGACAAGAGTTCGTCGTTGAAGATTGTATAATTCTTGGGAAGAACGCCAGAAAGCTGTTCGCTTTGGTCTTCTACCAGTTGCATGGCGTTGTTTACGACCTCTCCAAGACTGTTCATAAAGTGGCCTTCTTTGTTCTTGAGCCTTGCAGATGGGATATCAGCTGGTAGGTTTACAAGATAATCATATTGGGCTTCTTTGGGTAAATAGAGTGCGCTTTTGGCTGTAAAATCACTGGCTTCTACAGGTAGTACTCGTCCTCCACGAGAAGGGCGACTTTTTAAGATTTCAGATTCTACCTTCTTGAAGCGGCTATAAGCATAGCGTAAGAATATGAGTCCAAGAACTGGCATGCAATACTGGTTTGATGTAAGTTTAGAACCTGCACGTAGCAAGTCTGCGGATTCCCATAATTCTGCTTCAAGTTTTCTTATATTAATCACTATTTGTTTTCTCCAACTTTTACTGTGTATACAACTTCTCAGAATATCACTGAACGCAAGGAATTGCAAAATTTTAATTTGTCGTTTTGTTTCTTTGGGTCTTTGGGCGGCTTTGCTAAGATATTTGTATCTGTTGTAGCCCAACTTGCCGCAATTCCACTATACTTTGCAACCGGTAAGAGAACGTAAAAGTACATAAAATGACAAACAAGATGTCCGAAAGAGCGTGATTTTTATGTGTTTTCGGACAACTTTGTCCGAAGTG
>CAVKHB010000222.1:0-2531 GCA_963656005.1 Coriobacteriaceae bacterium | reverse complement strand
CTCATGATGTGCGAAGCCATAGGTTGGAAACCTCACATAATTCATTGCCACGACTGGACTACTGGACTTGTGCCCTACCTCTTAAAGGTTAAAAATAGCCAGTTCTACATGGGCACCAAGACAATCTTCACCATCCACAATCTGGCCTACCAAGGCACCTTCCCCCGCATGGACTTCCTGTTTTCCAATTGCAAACCCAACCAGCGATTATTTTCCAACGGACAAATCAACATGCTCCAAGCCGGATTAGTTTATGCCGATTTTATTACCACGGTCAGCCCAACATACGCCAAAGAAATCCAAACTCAGGCACAGGGTTGTGGCCTTGAGTCAATTATTTGCAAGAGAAAGAATAGACTCAAAGGAATAATTAACGGCATAGATGTCAACGAGTGGAACCCACAAAAGGATCCCCTTATCCCATATCACTTCAGTACAGGAAGAATGGGAGGCAAAGACAAGCTCAAAGCAGAAATTCAGCAAACCTTTGGCCTTGAGCAAAGACCCAATGTTCCATTATTTGCAATGATAAGCCGAATTGCCTCACAAAAAGGTTTTGACATTATTCTTCAAAACCTAGAGCAAATGCTCAACGAGTTGGACTTACAGTTTATCATTATAGGAACTGGCGACTCCACCATTGAAAAAGCCCTAAAAGACATACAAAGCAGATGCAAGAACTTATCCGTTAATATCTTATTCTCCAACAAGATAGCCCATCTAGTTGAGGCAGGAAGCGACTTTTTCCTCATGCCAAGCAGGTATGAGCCTTGTGGACTAAATCAACTGTATTCTCTACGTTACGGGACAATCCCAATTGCCCATAAAACAGGTGGACTTGCGGACTCAATCATTGACATAGATGAATATCCAGAAAAAGGAACAGGACTTCTCTTTAATGAGCTTTCTGCGGAGAACATAAAAAAACATGTAATAAGAGCAATTCAGTTGTATAATAGAACAGAAGGTAACGGATGTCTTAAAAACATAAGAAAACGTGCCATGGAGCAGGACTTCTCATGGGAAGCCTCAGCAAAAGAATACATTGCCTTATATGAGAGCATACTGAAATAAGGAGGACAATATGCGAAAAGATGACGTTGTAGCAATCATCCTGGGTGGAGGAAAAGGAACAAGACTTTACCCTCTAACAAAAGATAGAGCAAAGCCGGCAGTCCCTTTTGCAGGAAAATTCAGACTTGTCGATATTCCAATATCGAACTGTATAAACAGTGGTTTTAAGAAAATCTACTTGCTCACTCAATTTAACTCGGCCTCTTTACACAACCATATTGGTGGAACGTACAACTTTGACCAGTTTACAAGAGGTTTTGTGCAAATCCTTGCAGCAGAACAAACCTACAAAGGCGAATCTTGGTACCAAGGAACTGCAGATGCCGTTAGAAAGAACCTTATTCACTTTCACGACCAAAAGGCAGAATATTACATCATTCTAAGTGGAGACCAACTCTACCGCATGGATTTTTCCAAGATGCTTGAACGCCATATTTCATCGGGCGCAGAGCTTACCATTGCAGCAAAACCAATTAGCCGCAGTCAAGCAACTGGACTTGGAATTATGGCAACCAATGCTCACGGAATGGTCACTAAATTCTACGAGAAGCCCGCAGCTGACCTAGATATCAGTGATTACAAGGTCAACCCAAAATATATGGAAAAGAGCCTAGGGGTTGAGGTCAATTCCTCCAACGAATATCTAGCTTCCATGGGCATTTATATCTTCTCCGCCAAGACAATGGATGAGGTTCTAGACAACGATAAGACCGATTTTGGCAAAGAGATAATTCCTGATGTCATAAAGGAAAGAAAGGTAGCCTCCTACCTGTTTGACGACTTCTGGGAGGACATTGGAACCATAAAAGCCTTCTATGAGACAAACCTTAACTTGGCAAGTATTCGTCCACAGTTTAATTTCTATGATGAAGACATGCCAATTTATACTCACAGAAGATATCTGCCTGCAACAAAACTTAATTTCTGCTCCTTCTCAAGTTCCCTTGCATCAGAGGGGTCAATTATCACCAATGCTTCAATTGTAAACTCAATCATTGGTGTAAGAACTCTAATTGAAAGTGGAGCCTCCCTTAATGGTGTCTACTGCATGGGTGCAAACTTCTATGAGACGGACGCTCAAAAGGCAGAAAACAAGAAAAACGGCATTCCAAACCTTGGAATTGGAGAAGGCACTCTAATTCGAAAAGCCATTATTGATATGAATGCTCGTATTGGTGTGGGATGCAGAATTGGAATTGATGACCGTCCAAGAGAGGAAGGAGACTTTGAAAACTACTCCATCCATGATGGAATTATTGTTATTCATAAGAATGCCATAATTCCAGATGGAACAATTATTTAAATTATCACAATAAAAGGAAAAAGGAAGTGAAGAATTGCAACGCCCAAGGAGATAAATCCTAGGGCGTTTCTTTTTCCATTGTTAACCACAACAATATCGGGCTCCTCTTTTCTACTTTGGAGAAAAAAATAAAAGACCACTATGAGGATGTTGA
>CAVKHB010000221.1:1746-2532 GCA_963656005.1 Coriobacteriaceae bacterium | reverse complement strand
TGTCAACAACCGAACCACCCTTGGCATATTCAAGGGCAAGAATCATCATTGCTGTACAAAAACGTCTTCTGGCGGCATCTCTAGAATTGGGTGAGATGTTTACACGCACCACCTCAGTCTCTCTGAAAGAAGAAGCAAAACCAAGGTAGGCTGTGCCTACTGGCTTACCATCCTCTGCACCATCGGGCCCTGCTATGCCTGTGATGGAAACAGCTAGGTGGGTATGAGAGAGTTTTCTTGTGCCTTCAGCCATTTGGATGGCGCATTGTGGGCTAACTGGGCCAATGCTACTGTCTGACAAGATTGTGGGAGAAACTCCTAGAATTGCAGTTTTTGCTTCATTGGCGTAGGTGCAGGCACCTCCCCAATACCACTTAGAGCTGCCAGCTCTGTCTGTGAGCATTTTAGCTATTAGGCCACAAGTGCAGCTTTCTGAGGTGCTAATTGTAAGATTATTATCTTCAAGATAATGAGTTAGACTGTCTACGGCTTCCAGTTCTTTGGGCACCATAAGACCCCTTCCAAGAGCAGAAGAGAGGCGTTTTTCAAACTCCATGCGCTTTTCTTGGCTAGAGCCACTGACGTATAGGCTAATCTTAAATTGTTGGAACCTTGTGCCCCATTGGACTCCGTCAACAGCACATTTTTCGCAAACATCTTCTAGTTTTGCCTCGGGGACAAGATAGACAGAAAACTCGTCGCGCTCTAGGTTTTCGTGCCCTGCAAGTTTGGCTAAAAAAGGCCTTACATAATTGAAAAACATGTATTGCATTTCAACAGGAGGGC
>CAVKHB010000221.1:0-1736 GCA_963656005.1 Coriobacteriaceae bacterium | reverse complement strand
TTGCAACTAAAAGGACTTCTCTGTTATCACAGTGGAAAAAACCCTTGAATCCAGGAGCAGTTCCCTTTGGATTAGGAATCTCGTCAAAGCCTTTTGGGATATAGGCTTGTCTTTCATTTGCACCCCAAATACGCTCGCCAAGACGGCCATAAACTTCTTTCCAAGCAATATCGTTCTTTTCAAGAGGCACATGGGCCAAATCCGCAAGGATTTGCCTAGTCAAATCGTCACTGGTTGGACCAAGCCCCCCAGTAATCAAAATAATATCGGAATCCTGTATTGCGCTCTCTAAGCTGGCTTCAATTGTTCCGTCATCTGGCACAATTACGGCTCTCTTCACGCTATAACCCATGTGCGTTAATTCACTGGAAAGTAAAGAGATATGCTTATCTTGGATGATGCCGCAGGTAAGCTCGGTGCCTATGACAAAAATTGAAACATTGGATAATTTCATCTTTAGCAGGCCTTTTTAGCCTTATTGCGCTTCTTAATTACCGCCTCAACTATCATTACAATAGCTCCAAAAGCGAGAAGTGCATAAGAAACGTAGGTGCAAATTTGAGCGCTTAAATCCACAGTTTTTGTGTAGAGCGTTGTACCGTAAGTCTCGGAACTGTAAACAGGTACGTCCCAAACCTTCCAGCTCATCTTGAAAGGCTCCATCTCACCCTGAATTGTGCCATCTGGAGTAATTAAACAGGTAATACCGCTGTTTGTACCTCTTAACGTGGTTCGTCTATTCTCAACGGACCTGAAGACAGCCATGGCCATGTGTTGTCTTTCTGCTGAAACCGCACCCGACCAAGAGTCATTGGTCATATTGATAATGAGATCCGCACCCGCCTGAACAAAACCGGCACAAATATCGCCAAAAACATCCTCAAAACAAATTGGAGTTGAGAACTTAATTCCATTTGAAGTCTCAAAGACAACAGATTCCGTACCCTTCTCCCACCAGTGATAATCATTTGCCTTAAGCAAATTATAAAGCCATGGCATTTGTTTTTCGTACGGGAAGTGCTCTGTAAATGGCACAAGATGTTGTTTTATGTACGTTTGCTTAATTACACCGTCATCAAAGAGAATTACAGTATTGTAATCTGTCTTATTCCAGTTTCCTTGCTCATCATAAGGAGGCTGACTTTCATCCTTGATAACGCCAGAGGGGTTGCCTGTAAGAAGAGGCACACCCAGCTGAGTTCCAAACTCCACAAACTCATCTACAAGCTCTTGAATATTCCTAAGATAATCAAAGGCGGCGCCCGAATCATCACCTTCATACGGATAAGTTGTGTACCAATCTACAGAAGGGACAAAGGCCGTTTCTGACCAGACAATCATATCCGGATCTTCTTGCAAAGCCTCCAAGCTCATCCTCTTCAAGTTCAAGAAATTGCGTTTATACGTGCTATATCCACCAGCCCACGAATCTGCATTATGCTGCACGGTGGCCACCTTGAACGAGTTATCTTCTTCCGCGTTTTTCCAGTAATTTACCTCGATAATCCCGTAGATGATTTGAGCAACAAATAAAACTATGAAAAGACCAACAAGAATCTTGTTATTCTTGAGATACTTCAGCAAACCATCTGAGTGTTGAGTCTTTGTCTTACTGAAACGGTCACAGCACCAAGCTCCCAAAAGAGCCTGAGGAAGTACCAACATGAAGTTTATGCCCCAAATTCCAAAGAGATCTGCAATCTGGATTAAAACCTTGTATCTATATAGTGCATAAG
>CAVKHB010000220.1:0-2554 GCA_963656005.1 Coriobacteriaceae bacterium | reverse complement strand
GATTGCACGGATGACGTTGTTAAGTCCGGGGCAGATGCCGCCACAGGTGCAGATAGCTGCGTGGACATGGATTGGGTTGAAGTAAATCATCTGGCGTGGGCCGGCCACCTCCACTAGTTCGGTGCGGGCGGGGGCGTAGGAGCCGTCTTCTAGGCGTGTTGTGTCCAGGGAACTTAAGATGCGTTCGTCGTCTGGGACGTAGTTGGCAATGCCATCTCCATAGATGTTGCTCATGAGAATTGGGGAGGAGATTTTGGCCTCTCCTAGTGTTTCAACGGTGTAGTCAAGTTTTGGGGATCCATTAACCAATACGGAATCTTCACTCTGCATTCTAGCCCTCCAAAGTAAAAAAAATTCTAATTGAAATATAATCAAAAATGCCGCTGGATTCCAGTGTAAAAAAACGGCAAAAAAAACGGTAAAAAAACGGTAAAAGAAAATATCGGGGTTTTGCTTTTTATTGACAACTGGAAAGCGGAGTAAAATAATCGAGTGTTATAGGAAATACTGGTACTGGTAATACTCAGACGGGGATTTGAATGAATAAGGCAAAAAAGAAGCTTAAATTTAACAAAAGAAAGTGGAGTTTTGCAATCTTTACTACTCTTGTTCAGCTCATTGCTACCGCCATTGGCTTTGGGATGAAGTATTTCTTTAATGCAAGTGACCACTTGATTTCTCAGATTTATATTCTTGGGGTTTTAGTTATTGCTCTTAAGACAGAGGGTTACTGGTTTGGTATTTCTTCTGTTATCTTGGATACTTTTATTATTAACTATTTCTTCACTGAGCCTTTGATGGCCTTTAACTTCAGTATTGAGACAATTCCTTCTATGATTGTTGCGTTTGCGGTCTCTTTTGCAAGTACTGTGCTTACAACCAAGGTGCGCGATCAGGAGAAGATTAAGGCGGAAAGTGAGAAGGAGAAGATGCGAGCCAACCTGCTCAGGGCTGTTTCTCACGATATTCGTACACCGCTTACAGCTATTTATGGTTCAACTACAACCGTTATAGAAAACTATGATGATTTGAGTAGGTCTCAAAAAATTCAGCTTTTGACAGATGTAAAAAATGACTCCGTTTGGCTGGTTCGTATGATGGAAAATCTTCTTTCTGTAACAAGAGTTACTGATGATGCTGTCTCTCTTAATATGACTTCAATTTCTGTTGAAGAGCTGGTTAGTAATGTGGTTGCTAAGTTCACCAAGAGAAATGAAGTGGCATTGCAGGGAGACGAATTTCACAAGCCCATCACGTTTAAGGTGGAGATGCCAGACCATTGCACTTTTGTGGAAGGGGATGTGATTCTTCTTGGTCAGGTCTTGAGCAACATCCTAGACAATGCAATCTACCACGCTAAGGGCATGACGACGCTTTGTCTTTCTGTGACCGATAATAGTAAGGATATTATATTTACTGTTTACGATGATGGTTGTGGTATTAAACCGGAGCGCATGAGTACGTTATTCACAGGAACCTATAATTCAAGTGAGAAGAAGGCCGATAACGGTAGACGAAATATTGGTATTGGTCTTTCTTTATGCGCTACAATTATTAAGGCTCATGATGGAACTATTGTTGCTAAAAATAGACCTGGGGGAGGGGCTTCTTTCAGTTTCACTTTGAAGAAAGAGGAGGATAAGGAAGATGAGCAATAATAAGTATAAAATATTGGTGGTTGAAGATGATGCGACAATTGTTCGCTTTGTAGAGACAATTCTTACGCAAAATAACTTCCAAGTTGTTACTGCAAACAACGGTTCTATGGGAGAACGCATGGCTTTTTCTCATACTCCAGATTTGATTGTTTTGGATTTGGGTCTACCCGATATTGATGGCATTGATGTTATTAAGCACATAAGAGAACGTTCAAATATTCCTATTCTTATTCTTTCTGCCAGAAGTAGAGAATCTGATAAGGTTTATGCTCTTGATAATGGCGCAAATGACTATATTACAAAGCCTTTTGGTGTTGATGAATTCCTTGCCAGAGTTAGGGCTCTGCTTAGAACGTCAAAGCATAATGCTAATGATTCTAATGTGCTTTGTGGAAAGTTTGTGCACAAGGACATGATTATTGATTATGCAAAACGAAGGGTTTCCATCTCAGGCAAAGAAATTCCTCTTACTCAAACAGAGTTCAATATTCTTGCTCTTTTGGCTCAATATTCGGGAAAGGTTCTTACTTATTCTGCAATTATGAAAGAGATTTGGGGCTCTAGTGATGCGGGCAACTCCAAGAAGATTCAGGTTAACATGGCTAATATCAGAAGAAAGTGCGGCTTTGTTCCAGGGGATGAAACTTATATTATAAATGAGTTGGGTGTTGGATATAGAATGAAAGCGCCTGATGAAAACTAAGCTTTAGTTTCGCAGAAGACTTTCTTTAGGGAGGCCTCGTTGGTCTTCCACTTGCCGTTGACTCTCACTCGGATATCGAGTTCCAACTTTGACTGTGGGAATATCTTTTTGATGTCCTTAAATGAGGCAATGCGTATGTTTTTTATGTTGTTGCCGCCTTTTCCTACCATTATTCCTTTTTGGCTTTCTCTTT
>CAVKHB010000219.1:0-2567 GCA_963656005.1 Coriobacteriaceae bacterium | reverse complement strand
TTCAGAGATAATCTGACTTGCGTCCTTAACCCCTGCCTTGATTAAATCATTGGCAATCAAAGTCTCAAAAGCATCGGAAACAGCATTGCGGAAAGCACTGGAAGAATAAGTAACACCAGCAACAATAGCAGTACCACCTAGAGTTGAATCCTGACCAATGAAGGTGGCAGGATAAGAATCCTGACCAAAGTCCTTTGTCTCAGGATAAGAGTCAAGAGAAATACCACTAATCTTTCCATCAGAAGAAATTGCAACGGTAAGCTCAATGTAGTCGCCAGTATAACCCTTGTTGGTTGCACATCTTACAACATAACCAAGACCGCTATTTTCCTTCCAGACACTGGAGATAGTGTCAGCAACAATGGAGAGCTCTAACTTCTCAAATCCAGTTGCTTCTGGCATGACTTTATACAAAGGTTCAAGTTCAGCACCTTGAGCATTAGCTTCAATCAATGGTGCAGTAAAACTATTAAGAACCAGAACTAAAGCACACATTATAACAAAAACAACAACAAGTATCACAGCTTGAAGAGATTTATTATTTGCCATTATTAGACCCTCCAAGTGGAATATTATGAGTAAGCTTCTCAACAAACGGAGTAAGGATGTTCATAATAAGAATTGAGAAGGAAACTCCTTCTGGAAGAGAGCAGAATCTTCTAATGATGAAAGTGATAATACCGCAACCAACACAGAAGAGACACTTGCCTTTAACAGTAATAGGAGTTGTAACATAATCTGTTGCCATAAAAATTGCACCAAGGAAAAGTCCACCGGCTAAAATTTCATATAAGGCATAAATTGGAGAACCTGTAGCAATTAAGAACAAGATGTAAACTGTAGCAATAAAGCAAGCTGGAACATACCATTTAATTACTTTTCTAACAGAAAGATAAATCCAGCCTAAAATCAGAGCCACAATACAAGTTTCACCAATTGTACCACCGTGAAGACCTAGGAGCATTTGGCTTAAAGAAGGAAGATTTTCCATTGAATTAGAAGCCAAATTTGCAAGAGGAGTTGCACTTGAAACAAGTTCAACACCCTTAGGATTAACAAAGGTAGCAACAGAGCCAAAGGCAATAATCATAAAGACACGGCCTGTAATTGCTGGGTTTGCAAAGTTCTTTCCAAGTCCACCAAAAATGCACTTAACAAAGACAATTGCAAAAACAGAACCAACAATAGCCTCATAAATTGAAACCTCTGTTCCCAAGTTTAAGGCCAACAAAAGGCCAGTAACAACAGCAGAAAGATCTCCAATGGTGCACTTCTTTTTGGTGCATAAATCAAAAATCCACTCTGCAGCCACAGCACTAAGGACGCACGTTGCAATAAGCCAAACCGATTTCACTCCAAATATCACTATAGAAGCAACAACAGCAGGCAAAAGAGCAATGATAACATCCAGCATTATTCTCCTACTTGAACTCTTATCGTGAAAATGCGGAGATGAAACAGTAATCAAATCATAATGCTCCATTACTTTCTCCTCCCTCTCATAAACTTCTTAGCTTCTCTGTTGTTAGCAACAAGAGGTCTGTGAGCTGGGCAAACATAGGCACAGCAACCACATTCCATGCATTGAGCAACATCTTCTTTCTTTAGAATTGCCTCACGCACATCCTCATCCTCAATATCAAGAGCATGAGCAAAAGCAACTGGGTTAAGGTTTAAAGGACAAGCTTCAACGCACTTTCCACAATGCAGACAAGCAGTTGGCTCAATAACAACAGAATCCTGAAGATCCATAGCAACAATAGCGCTAGTAGCCTTAACTACAGGTTCTTCCAAGGAATCAACCGCTCTTCCCATCATTGGACCGCCATCAAGAACGCGTCCTGGCTGGCTCTTAAATCCACCACACTGCTCAATGCAGTACTCAAAACTAGTTCCAATAGGAACAACAATATTTCTTGGATTAGCTATGGCAGAACCATCAACTGAGATACACTTGTCAACAAGTGGCATGCCAGTCTCAAAATATCGGGCCATCTTAGCCAAAGTTGTCACGTTGGTGATGATGACTCCAAGAGATGCAAGACGCTGACCTGCAGCAACTACTTTACCCGTGGCATTCCAAAGCAGGACTTGTTTAGCTCCCTGCGGATAAACACTCTTTAATGGTTTAACTTCAACAGCACTGTCTTCCTTGAAAACTTCTGTTAAATGAGCAATAGCTTCAGGCTTGTTTTCTTCAATACCAATGACATATTTTGAAGCACCAGAGAACTTCTTGAGAATCTCAATGCCCATCTTCATATGGTCTGTATCTTCAACCATTGTGCGGTTGTCTGCAGTACAATAAGGCTCACATTCGGCACCATTGATTAAAATGGTATCGATCTTGTTTTTTCTCAAAGCTTCCCATTTACCATGAAGCGGATAGGCAGCTCCACCAAGGCCAACGATGCCTGATAACCTACATCCATTAAGAAAATCATCAAGGGTCTCAAGCTTTGGGGCCTTCATTTCAGGATCCTTTTGAGTCTTGCCATCACTCTTAATTGAAATGGACTTCTCGCTTACAGCCGTAATTTCACCAGAAATTGAGGCATGTATTGGAG
>CAVKHB010000218.1:0-2652 GCA_963656005.1 Coriobacteriaceae bacterium | reverse complement strand
GATTATAACCCAGCTATAGCTTTGGAGATAATTAATAGAATACTTTATTGATTTTTTTTACATTAAAGTGAACGGCGTTCACTAATAAAATACGGAGGAAATATTATGAAACGTTACTTGAACTTTGCTTTCTTGTATTCAATTCTTGCTATGTGTGGTGGTGTGTTCTATAGAGAATTCACAAAATTTTACAAATTTGTGGGAAAAACAACATTATCAGTTGTCCATACTCACTATTTTATGTTGGGAATGGTTTTCTTTTTGCTTTTGTTGCTCTTTGAGAAGAACTTTGCTTTTTCTAACGAGAAAACGGGAAGATTATTTCTTACTTACAATGTTGGACTAAATATTTGCTGCGTTATGTTCTTGGTAAGAGGTGTTTGCCAAGTATTAGAAACACCCATGTCAAAGGGCTTAAACGGAACCATCGCTGGCATTGCAGGGGTTGGACATGTTTTGCTTGGCGTGAGTTTAGTGCTGCTTTTGTTGCAAATAAAAAGAGCTGTAGCTAAGAGATAAGAAGGTTAGTAAGAAGGTTAGGATGAAACAAAAACTGCTTATAAAAGAGTATATTTACATTGCCAGCATGCTGTTTGGACTTTTCTTTGGAGCCGGGAATCTAATATTCCCAGTACACTTGGGACAAATGGCAGGTAGCAATGTATGGCCGGCTATAATTGGGCTTTGCGTTACCGGTGTGGGATTGCCACTACTGGGCGTTGCTTCGTTGGGCATAAGTAGATCAAATGGTCTGTATGAACTTGCAAGCCATGTTGGTAGGCCATACTCTATGTTCTTCACTTGCTTGCTGTATCTTACAATTGGTCCTTTTTTTGCAAT
The DNA here is from genome assembly GCA_963656005.1 of Coriobacteriaceae bacterium. Classification (GTDB taxonomy): domain Bacteria; phylum Spirochaetota; class Spirochaetia; order Sphaerochaetales; family Sphaerochaetaceae; genus UBA9732. The sequence goes on along the minus strand of CAVKHB010000218.1, from coordinate 1,812 downwards.
TCCTAGATGTGCAACAACTGCCTTTACTGTTGGGCTAGAGCAAATATTGCCCCAAGACGGAAGTATGACACTGTATCTTTTGATTTTCACCTTTATCTTCTTTGGATTTGCTCTCTTCTTTTCTCTTAAACCTGGAAAGATACTTGTTTGGGTTGGAAAGATATTAAACCCATGTTTTCTTGCTTTTCTTGGCATTCTTGTTGTTGTGGCTCTTCTAAATCCAAGTGCTGCTACTAGTAGCGTTGTGCCTGAAGGCTCTTATGCAACACAACCATTCTTTTCTGGCTTTTTGGAGGGCTACAACACAATGGATGCACTAGCTAGTCTTGCCTTTGGTATTGTAGTTGTAAATGTTATCAAAGGCTTGGGTGTTACAGAGCCTAACGAAGTTGCTAAAAGTACGGTTCTCTCTGGTGTGTTTAGTTGTTTATTCATGGGAGTTATTTATGTGGCTGTTACAATTGTTGGCGCACAAAGTAGGGGATTTTTGACTTTATCTGCCAATGGTGGCATTGCACTTGGACAAATAGCACATCATTATTTGGGCACAGCTGGCCTGCTTGTACTGGCCATAACCGTAACGCTTGCATGTCTTAAGACATCTGTAGGTCTTATCACAAGCTGCGCTGAAACTTTTGAGAGTCTTTTTCCTTCTGGTCCGTCATACCGCATTTGGGCTATTATTTTTGGGGTTATCTCATTCGCATTTGCAAACTTTGGTCTTAATGCAATCATAAGCTATTCTATCCCGATACTAATGTTCATCTATCCGTTAGTAATAACTCTAATACTATTGTCCTTGTTTGGACGTTTGTTTGAATATAACAAAGTGGTCTATTTTTGGACAACTGCTGTAACATTACCTGCTTCAATATTTGAGCTAGTAAGAGCTTTGCCTGACAAGATTTATAATATAGTAGGTGGTTCTTCTATTGTTGCTTTTGCAAACAAAATTTTAACTTTTTTTGAATTAGGTCTTGGATGGCTCTGCCCTGCAATTTTGGGGTTTGTCATTGGCATTTCTATCCACTTTGTTCAAAAGAAGCAGAGCCACAGATGCTAAAGCATTGCTGTTATCATTTCTTTGCAAGTGCCTGCTCGATTAGACTCATCAGCTTTTCCTTTGTTGCCTTACTTGTTATTGCGCCAAGAATAGGTGAGCCTACAATTTTACCTTCTTTGTCTAGAACATAGGTTGTAGGATATGCATAGATAGAAGATACCAGTTTGCCTAAAGGAGATTTTGACGAGAAGGCAATATTCATATAGCTTGCGTTTTTCGCTTTAAGGATTGATTTGGCTTTCTCAATCATTTTTGTGTTGTTATTAAGAGTATCTACATTAATACCAACAACCATGCCACCTTTTTGTTTTAACTCTTTATCTAGCGCATCTAAATCTCCAAGCTCTGCAAGACAAGGTGGACACGTTGAAAACCAAAAATTGACAACAGTAACCTTGCCTAAGAAGATTTTTTCATCAACATAGTTTCCTTCAAGGTCTGTGCCTTCAAAAGAAGGGAATTTATCGCCTTCTTTTGCTATGACAACTGTCAAGCAGACAAGTAAAACAATAAGTAACATAATTAATTTTTTTGTAGTAAGTTTTGTGTTCATTTTTCTTTCTCCATATTTTTTGAACATTTCGAATTCGAGATTGAAAGTGAAAAGGAAATTGCACATGTGGGGCATTCTTTTATGCATTTCCCACAGCGAATACATTCGCTATCATTTGCTGTCTCTGTCACAACAACATCCATTTTGCATACTTGGGCACATTTGCCACATGATATGCATTTAGACTTGTCAACGC
>CAVKHB010000217.1:0-2663 GCA_963656005.1 Coriobacteriaceae bacterium | reverse complement strand
ATCTAACATTTTTTGCATTGTAGCTGCAACTTTTCCCTTGGAGCCAATCATTCCAATATAAGAACTCTTATGATTTAGAGCATATTCAAGGCATTGAGAATCGTAAACATGACCATGTGTGACAATTACATAGTAAGGGGAGACTACATCAAACTCTGTTTTTAGCATATCTTCATAAGGCATTACAATGCGGCAAGCAGAAGGAAATCGCTCTGTATTACAAACCTCCTCACGTTCATCGGCAACCGTCACCTTCATCTCCTGAAGAACAGCAAGATCATAAAGGGCTTTAGAAACATGACCGGCACCAAAGATGAACAAATGAGGTTCTGGTTTTATGTGCTCAACAAGATCTGCTTCTTCAATTGACTTATCCTTGCTACCTGCAAGAAAAATCCCATTATAATAAATGGCTTGCTCTCCAGTTTCAAAAACAGTTCTTCTTTCAAGATCTCCGTGTTCTAGTGCACTAAGAAATTTAGAGTAAAAAGTGTTATTCATCCATAATCTCCTTAAGACAAGCTAAAGTTTCGTCTATTTCTTCAAAAGTTGTAAATGGACCTACAGAGAACCTTAAAGTTCCGTTAGGGAAGGTCCCAATTGTTTTGTGAGAAGAAGGAGAGCAGTGAAGTCCAACTCTGGTTTCAATGCCTCCTCTTTCGAGTAACAGTGCAGAAATTTGAGCTATATCCTTATTTTGGGATATTGTTGATATGACTCCCGTTCTCTTTGACCAAGCTAAGCTATCCTCTAAATCAAGTTTAGCTCCCACAATTTCAAGGCCTTCAATTTGATTTGTACCAACGTACAAACGTTGAGTATTAGCTTGAATTTTTGATTTAAGCTCATCAAGATTTGCAAGGGTATAATCAACAGCTTTTTTAAAGGCCAGAATACCTGGCAAATTAAGAGTTCCTGATTCAAGTCTATCTGGCAAGGAGTGTGGAATCTCTTCTCTATCACTTTCAGAGCCAGTTCCACCTATGATAAGAGGGTTTATTGTTAGGGCAATATCTTTTCTCAAAACCATGCCACCAACTCCCTCTGGCCCAAGAAAACCCTTATGTCCCGTAAAACATATACCAGCAGCATCAAGTTCTTTCATGCTTAGATTTATATAAGGGGAAACTTGGGAACTGTCTATAAAAAGTAATAATCCATGTTTCTTGGCAATGTTTGCCAAGGCGTAAACGTCTTCAACATGTCCGCTAACATTTCCACCGGCGTTGATTATCATGGCTTTGGTATTTGGCTGTATTAAGGCTTCAACACTTTCAATTTTGCTATAGCCTTGTTTATCTGCCGGAATGCGAGAAAAAGGTATGTTGCATTGAACTAAAGGACGCATAACGGCGTTGTGTTCACTTGAGGTAACTATAATATGATCGGTATTGGAAAATAGGCCTTTGATGACCCAATTTAGGGACTCTGTTACAGATCTCGTGAAGATTACGCTTTCTGGGCTATCGTGATCATATAATTTAGTTAGTGTGCAACGTAAGCTGTAGACCTTATCAAAGAGTTCGTAAGCTCTACCGCTTTCTGTTCTGTTTGGATTAAGGCAGTCTTCTTCTAGGAAAAGACGCATCTCTTCGGCGATATTTGGCGCCTTGGGAAACGAGGTAGCAGCATTGTCTAAATATATTCTTTTCATAATTTATGCCTTCTGAATTTAACGATTATAAATTATAACACAATATCCATTGTTTTTTCAAAAATAGTATGGTAACATCGCCGTTGCAAAGGAGAATCGGATATGAAAATGTCAAAAGACAAAATCATTCTTATCGTCACAGGACTTATTGTAGGTATCGCCGCAGTAGTTCTTACCGTTAATGGAAACCCTGGAAATATGGGTTTCTGTATTGCCTGCTTCATCAGAGATATTTCTGGTGCGTTAAAGCTTCATAATGCAGGCGCAGTTCAGTATATCAGACCAGAAATTATCGGTTTGGTACTTGGTTCCTTTATTATTAGCCTTGCAAAAGGCGAGTTTAAACCACGTGGAGGATCCTCCCCAATGCTCAGATTCATGATTGCCTTTTGTGTCATGGTAGGAGCTTTGGTATTCCTTGGATGCCCTCTCAGAATGGTTCTTAGACTTGCAGCTGGAGACCTTAATGCTCTAGTTGGCCTCGTTGGATTTGCTTGTGGTATTGGAATTGGATGTGTTTTCTTAAACAATGGTTTCTCTCTTGGAAAAGCATATAAGCAACACACTCTTGAAGGTCTCGCACTTCCTGCAATTAATGTTGGCCTTTTAATTCTGTTAACTGCTGGTTCAAGCCTTGTTGTCTTCTCAACAACAGGTCCTGGTTCAAAGCATGCACCAATCCTTCTTGCTCTTGGTATTGGCCTTATTGTTGGCGCCTTTGCGCAGAGATCAAGAATGTGTTTCGCTGGTGGTATCAGAGATACAATCCTTCTTAAGGACATTACTCTCCTAACTGGTTTCATTGGCGTTTTCGTTGCCGCTTTGATTGGTAACCTTATTGCTGGTTCTTTTAAGCTTGGTTTTACCGGCCAGCCAGTTGCACATGCCCAGCACATTTGGAACTTCCTTGGTATGGTAGTTGTAGGTCTTGGTTCCGTCATGCTTGGTGGTTGTCCTCTCAGACAGCTCATTCTTGCAGGAGAAGGCAATTCCGATAGTAGTATAGCAG
>CAVKHB010000216.1:0-2678 GCA_963656005.1 Coriobacteriaceae bacterium | reverse complement strand
TTGTTGTTCCGCTGCTTTCTGTATATGCAGTTTCTCCCATGGCCTTTACAAGTGCTTCTGTATTTGCTTTTCCTGTGCCAATTGCAGTTTTAGTTCCAACTGTTAAATTAGAACCTGACGAACTAGTTCTATAATATCCAAATAGATAGGTAGTTTTTGTGGTTCCTGAAGAGTTTGTATAGCTCAGATATTCCTGAGCTACTTCAAGGAATCGCCAACCACATTCTGAAGAAATAAGGCCATCCTCATTTATTTTTGTTTCCCCACGGGAATCAACATACAGAACATCGTTATCTGCATCGCAGTCGTAGAATATATAGCCACCGGCGGGTCCTATATCACCAATTTTATATGAACCATCTGATCCTGGCAAAGGTGTTGGCTCTACTGGTCCTGGTGTAGGACTTGGGTCTACAGGTTCTGGTGTTGGTTTCTTTGTATTGCCGTCACAACTTACAAAAAGAAAAATAGTAAGAAGCAAAGAAACAATGCCACATACACAAATAAAAACTTTAACCCAGTTTATTCTCATATTACTCCCTCAAAATCTCCACACTGCAGAGTATAACCTGTCTAGCTGAAATTTATGTTGTCTTGACAACACCCAACTCTAGCTTATTTAAAGGGATTTGTCTAACTCATTAAACTATGACAATCTAGATTGGAGAATTCTTCACGAATCATTTGGGCAAAACGTCTCATGCCACCGTCTCCTACAATCGGTGCCTCTTGGTAGATATTGATTATTACTTGCGTTGCTCCTGAGGATACAGCATCAATTATCGGCATTACGCTATCAAGTAGCATTCCCAAGGAAGAAGAAAGACTTGCTGCAATGTTTGCAATACCAAAGGCTTGAAGAGAATACTCAGTTGCATTTGATACAATTCAGAATTGCTCTAAAGGTGTTGTAAGAGATTTTCACGGTGATTTTTACACGTTCAGTTTGATGCCAAGCAATTTACATTTTTACAAATTTTAGACTTTAACTCACGAAATCACGCTTACCATAGAACATGGACTCAGATTCTTTGAAAAATGGCTCAGGAAGTCCTGCAGTAGCCATATCTCTGTATACGTTCATTTTACATATAGCAATCCTCGAAAAGCTGCAAGATATTGGCAGAGTTTCTCTTTTTTTTCCGATAATTGGCGAGAATCTTCTTGTTATGGAGCCAAAGCAGTCAAAGGAACAACAAAGACGCCATCAGGTCGTTGGTAAGCAGCACTGGACATTCCACATAAAACACAAAGCATTTTTGGATTCTTCCCATTGATTTCTTCTTGTATGCTTCTTTTTATCTTTATCAAATGTTCAGCAGCCTCATCAATTTGATTTGCTCCCAATTTAATTTCAATACCACACCATTGCCCATTAGGAAGTGCAATTACTGAGTCTATTTCCTTATTTAGATAATCCTGATAGTGATAGAGTTCTGCTCCAAATGATTGTGCATATATCCTTAAATCGCGTTCACATAAAGATTCAAACAAGAAACCAAGAGTATTTAAGTCATTTATCAACATTTGAGGCGTAATATTCAACAAAGCACAAGCAAGCGAAGGATCAGCAAGATGCCTCTTTTCCGCTTGCTTAACTCTAACAGAAGATCTAATGCCATAAGAATATGGTTTCTGGTTATCAATAAGGAAAAGTCTTGATAAAACATCTAAATAACTGGCTACGGTTTCAACAACAACATCTTCATTATCACTTTCTTTTATATCGTCCTTTAGCCGTTTGTTTGTTGCTGTGGTAGACTCATTACGCGCAAGAGACCGCAAAAGAAGCTCCATTTTATGCTTATCTCTCTTAATTCCATCAATTCGCTCAATGTCATCTGAGAGAACTGCTTCAAGATACTGTTTAGGAAGAATTGCAGCCTTTTCTATGGGTACATCTTGGTTATTAGGCCATCCTCCTCTTACAATATAATCAACTACATCCATTAGATTAACTTCACCAGTAAATTTATTTGGACAGTTTCCATTACATAATTCTTTCAGAGAAACAACTCCACTAGAATGGCCTGTTTCATATAGAGACATTGGCCTCATCTTAATTCTAGCAATACGTCCAGCCCCACTATGCAAGATACCTTTATGTTTTGGTGTAGCAGATCCTGTAAGTATGAATTGTCCTTTTTCAGGTCCTTTATCAACTTCAAAACGAACAGCATCCCAAAGTTGAGGAACTTCTTGCCATTCTATAAGCCTTGGATGTGCTCCCTGAAGAACAATGGTTGGACTAAGTTCTGCAAGCCTTCTATTTTGGAAATTTCCTGCTGGATCTGAAATATAAATTTCACTTTTACTATGAAAAGCAGAAGTCCATGTTTTTCCACACCACTTTGGGCCTTCTATGCTTACAGCACCAAAAGTTTCAAGGTATTCACTAATTTGAGAATCTAAAATTCTTGGCTTGTACAAGTTCTTATCCATAGTAAAAAACTCCTCTATAAGAGGTTTTTGCAAAAACCTCCTAAAAGTAATGCTAATCCAATTCGAGAGATTTGGCAATTACAATTCGAGAGATTTGATATTTCCGTACACAAACATCATAAAATGATCAAAAATAGAAGAAAATTACCTCTTAAAATTATCAAATATTGTTATATTTTACCTTTTAAAATTATCAAAATTATTGTAGTATCATATTTGGAGAAATAGAATTATGC
>CAVKHB010000215.1:0-2681 GCA_963656005.1 Coriobacteriaceae bacterium | reverse complement strand
CCGATATTTCTTGCATAGATGTACTTGGCAACCAAAGTCTTAAAATATCCATAGTCTTGAGAAAGTTCATTGTTTTCTGCGTACTCAAATGCAGCCTTTTGAGCCTTACTGAGAATAAGCGTCTTTATGTCATCAGATAAGGTACAAGAGTTAAATTCTACCCATGAACCATTCTGATAGACATAAATAGCATTTGCTGTAGTAAGAAAGCACGAATCTCCATCAAGGAGGACTTGACCGCTACCTGCACTTGATAGGCTTGTGACAGAACCAAAAAACTTATAGTTTTCTGTGATATCCACCACAGTAAGAATGAGTGACGAACTTGCCCCAGTTATTGCACTTGAGTTCTTAACAGGAGTGGCTTTTACAGTATAAGAGTCCTTTGGATTCTTAAGAGGGACAGTAAATGAGTATAATCCACTTGAGTATGTTGGGCTAAAACTTGAGCCGTTTAATGCCCAGTTGATAGAAGATGGGCTGTAATATCTATCATTTACCTTAATCTGGATTGTTGTAGTTTCACTAGCTTGAGCCCTTAGATTCTTAAAATATGTACTTCTGTCTGCTGTAATGGAAAAAGACAAAAGGCTCTTATAATAGTTCTCCTGTGCAGTCTCCCTTCCAAGATAAGTATAAGTTACACTCCCGCTATCAACATTTTCTTTCTTAAGGCGTTTATAGATGTAATAACCATAAGACCAAGAAAGAGCTGTGCCATCAACCCAAGTAGTAAGTGCAGCCTGCTGAGATTCTGTCAATGTGGAAGAAGTGCTTAGAAGATACTGGACCGAGGTTGTAATGCTGTTTCCAGTGGCTCCAGTATCGCCCTTATCTCCTTTGTCTCCCGTGTCTCCCTTATCCCCTTTAGCCCCTTGTTCTACCCAAGAGCCAAAAGTCCCTGCGTTGTAGGTACGGGCAAAACTTTTACTAACACTGCTAGCCTTACAGTAAAGCCGTTGGATAAGATAGTTGTTAGATCCAAGCCACTCAACCTCAACTCTTACTTCTCCTGCAACAAAGTCAGTGGGTTTATTTAAGAGAGAATTACAAATAGCTGTGGAAGAAGAAACGTATACATAATCTTTGGTAATACAATTATTTAGGTCATAACCACTAGTTAGCGTTACATAGGTTCTGGCATCTGTACCTTTAGCTCCAGTTTCACCTTTTTCGCCTTGAGGTCCCTGCGCTCCGGTATCTCCTTTCTCTCCTTGTGCTCCGGCATCTCCCTTTGGGCCTTGGGGACCCGTTTCACCAGTAGCTCCAGTTTCACCCTGTGGGCCTTGAATTCCCTGTTCGCCTTGAGGTCCAGTGTCGCCTTTAGGGCCTTGAGCACCAGTGTCGCCCTTCTCGCCTTTTTCTCCTTGGATGCCCTGCTCTCCAGTATCGCCTTTGTCTCCTTTATCACCTTTTGCACCTTGGCTTCCGGCATCACCTTTTTCACCCTTGGCTCCCATGTCTTTTACGGGAGAGATAAGCTGGCGTGTAATAATACTTGCCTTATCAAAGTCAAACTCAGAGTAACCAACAGCTTTGTATTCAATAATTCCGTTTGTATCGTTTTCTATCTTTGCATAAACCAAAACTAGGACATTAAGACCTGTATGAACATCATCATTGAGCCTTACCACAGAACCTAAAACAATGTCATCTTTTGTATAGAAAGTATAATTTGCACTGGAGTACTTATAATATTGGGCTATCAAGGAGGCATGCTTTTTTACATCCTCTGGAACGTGGATATACTTCATCTCTTCTTCTAGAGTGTTATCTGATGAAGTGGTATCATCACCAGAGAGAACCACACTTGTAGCCTTCTCGTAAAGAACATCGGCATAAGCATCAAGACGAGTGATTGCATAAGCAGAATTTGATTTGTTTTGTGCATTAATTTCCAAGTATGGACCGCCAAAACCAATAATAGAGGCTGTAATACTGCCATACTTCTCTATTACAGAACATACATTCTCAATAGCGATAATCTCTCTAGAGCCAACAACATCGGTCTCACTTTCTGCATTGACAGCTTCTATCTTGGTTGAAGTACGTGTTGCGGTTTCATCAATTGTATAAATCTCAGAGCCGTCAAATGCCTCATTGGATTTAAGTACCAAATTACAGTATGGGTGTGAGGAATCTTTGCCCGTGGTGTTTCTGTATACAAGATAATCTGAAACTTCTCCAAGTTCAGTAAACTTTACCTTGGCTGAATTATATTGCCTTATGCTCTTAGATAGACTTATGGCAGTACTTCCTTTAACTATTATGCTTGCACCATTAAGAACTGTGCTTTCTGTTTTTGGAAGGTTGAGAAAAGAAAATAGGTTAAGCTTTCCATCATCTTCAAAGTAATAGACATAGCCAAGTTCATAGAGCATGGTAGTAAGGATGTCCTTACAGGTTTCTCCTTCACCTACTACTCTGACAATATTTGTACTAATGGTTGGAATGGTAGAAGAAAGCTCTACTCCAGCTTTATCACATATAGCCTTAATTGCATTGGAGGCACTACACTTAAAAAGGTGACTTCCACTCTTAATGAAGGCTTTTCCCAAAAGTTTAGAGCCTACATCTTCAATGGCAATTGAAAGAACTTCTTCTCCGTATTCACCGAGCGTCCAAGAAAAATTGGTAGAAAGATATCCTGTAAAGACAGTTTTATCCTCATCAGATAGGAC
>CAVKHB010000214.1:0-2698 GCA_963656005.1 Coriobacteriaceae bacterium | reverse complement strand
CTATGAGGATGTTCATGGCGGGAAGAAAATCGCCCAAAATGATTGGCCCTGGATCCATGGGAAAGACAAGTAGCGCAATTGAGAGTGCAAGACCTGCAAGCATGAAAATGACGGGGTACGATTTTTTTGAGTTGTAAAAAGATTTCAGGTTAATTAAAAAGAGAAAACTGGAGCCGTACTTGTCCACAAGAAGCAAGCAGGAAGAGAAAAATAAATAAAGCACACTCAAAAAGTAGACCTGAGCCATATCACAATATTACATATAGGAGATATCTCTTTTCAAGTATGAGGTCAGATTTTACGCATAACCAATTGACCAAAAATCAACAGCACGGATAATTGCAACTTAGGGAGGTTTTAAAACCTCAAGGAGAGAAACATTTATGAAAAAACTGTTTTTTCTTGTTGTTTTGTTAGTTGGCGTGTTTGCTGTTGTTTTTGCGCAACCTCAAAGCGAACAAGTTCTCACCGTTTATGCTTATGACTCATTCACAAGTGATTGGGGTCCAGGCAGTGCAATTGTCAAAGCCTTTGAAGAAAAGACCGGAATTAAGGTAAATCTCGTTGGTGCTTCTGGCGCAGTTGAGATGTACTCTAGAGTTGTTTATGAAGGAAAGGATTGCCCAGCAGATGTTGTCATTGGCATTTCGGATTCTATTGAAGTAGACCAGTCGTTATTCCTTGATTGGACTCCAGAATGCATGGATAAGCTTTCGGTGGGCAAAAACGGAAATCTCGTTCCATTTGATTATGGCTATTTTGCCTTCATTGCTGATACCGAATATTTCAAAGATCACGAACTTCCAACCTGTCTTGAAGATCTGACAAAGCCAGAATTCAAGGACAAGGTAATTCTCATTGACCCAAGAACATCTTCTGTTGGCCTTGGCCTTTTGGTCTGGACAATTGAAACTTTGGGTGAAGATGGCGCCTTTGATTGGTGGAAAGCCATGAAAGATAACGCGCTAACCATTGGCGATTCTTGGTCCTCCTCCTATGGCCTTTTCACTGAAGGCGAAGCTCCTCTAGTCATCAGCTACACAACAAGTCCTGTCTACCACGTACTTTACGAGGACACAACACGCTATCAGGCTCTTGATTTCACAAATGGACACGTGCACACCACCGAATATCTTGGAATTCTCAACACCTCCAAGAACGTGCAAGCAGCAAAACTCTTCTGTGAATTTGTCCTGAACGAAGGTCAGGCCGATATTGCTGTGGCAAATACAATGTTCCCAGCAAATAGCTCGGTTGAATTACCTGCAGCCTTTGAGTACGCACTTGTACCAAGCAAGACTGTCGAGTATGACCAGCATGAATTTATTTCTAAATCTGACGAGTACCTTACCCGTTGGGCGGAAACCATGGTATTATAAAGGCATTAAGGGGGTTTTCAAAAACCCCCAAAGGTTGAGGTGATGAGAAAGCAAACTTTCTATAATCTATATCCACTAGCCGGTTTTGCTCTGTTTTTCCTTCTCTTTTTAATTCCTGTCTGCATAACGCTAAGTCAGGCTTTTATAAAGGACGGTCAGGCCTCATTTGCTTTGGTGCTAGAAACTTTCTCAAATCCTTACTATCTAAGAATAATGGCATTTACCTTGGTGCAAGCGTTAATAAGCACGCTTGCAGCCTTAATAATAGGACTTCCTGGGGCATATATAATGACAACATATAAATTCCCCGGGAAGAAACTATTAAAAGCCCTTTACTCCGTTCCCTTTGTACTTCCATCCATTTTAGTTGTACTGGGGTTTGTAATTTTCTATGGAAATAGCGGCTTTCTCAATAAGGCCTTAATGTCTCTTTTTAATTTAAAAGAGCCTCCATTGAAAATACTCTATTCCTTTGCAGCAGTGATTATGGCTCACGCCTTTTACAACTTTCCTGTAGTCATCTCTATTGTTGGTGAATATTGGCAAAAGCTTGATTACAGTTGTGAAAGAGCAGCTTTAACCCTAGGCTCAAAGAGATCTAAGGTCTTTAGAACAATCACGCTTCCAAGACTTAGGTCTGCAATCTTAAGTTCTGCATCTCTTGTGTTCTTATTCTGTTTTACCAGTTTTGCAATCATCCTTGTCCTTGGTGGGGGACCAGCTTTAACAACAACCGAAGTTGAAATTTATCGGTTAGCAAAAATTAGCATGGATACTAGCAAGGCTTGTGCATTAAGTCTTTTTTCAATGTTGGTTGCAATTATAGTTATGACAATATATTCGGTGGCACAAAATAAGCAAAACAAAGGAGAAAGTATTAAACAATCTCAAATTAAAGTGCAAAGAAAACCAAAATCTTTCTTCCAGCACTTTGCAATCATTCTTTATCTTATTTTCTCTTTACTATTCATTCTTTGTCCAATTTTAAGCATTGTTGCCAGATCTTTCTTGGGCTCAGCAACTAGAGCTGGAAAGTATGCTTTTACCGTTTCTGCATATATAAAACTATTCCAAGCTGGCAGTTCAAGTCTAAAAGCAATCCTCAACAGTGTAATTATTGCTCTAGCCTCTTCCATGCTTGCCTCAGCTGCAGCACTGAGAATTTGCACTTTTATTGTGAAGAAAAAAAGAGCAGGCGTTGCTGTTGATGTTATGCTTATGCTTCCCATGGTAATAAGCTCTGTAATAATAGGTTTAAGTTATTTCATTATTTCAAAATATCTTAACTTTATTCCTGCTATTGTTCTTGTTATTTTGGC
>CAVKHB010000213.1:0-2721 GCA_963656005.1 Coriobacteriaceae bacterium | reverse complement strand
GTGCACAAGAGGCCCTGGTTCCTTCACCGGGTTGAGAATTGGAATGGCAGCATTCAAGGGTATGGCTTTTTCATTGAATAAACCAATAGTTTCAGTCTCAACTCTTGAAGCCTATGCTTCCTGTGTGGAGAAACACCAACAAGGTGCAATAGTTTCCGTCATTGATGCAAAGAAACAACGCTGGTATCTAGCTGCCTTTGAACAAACATTTGACAATAGCGGAAAATCGGTGCTGACAAGGCTAACTCCTGACATTGATGGAACAGAAGCAGATCTAGTTGAAGTGCTCGCAAAATACAACACCGTTCAAGTTGTTGGACCTGACGCACAAGCCTTTACTACGGTGCTACAAAACCTATATTCAATGTCCTCTGAGCTAGGGTATAAGCAAATTTTTGCAAATACAATGGCAAATGAGGCTATTGCTAGTGCAATCTTAGAGCTTGGACTAAAACAGTACGAGTCCAAAGGTGGAGATGACATTGGACAAGGTCCTGTGTATCTAAGAAAAAGTGATGCGGAGCTTGCTTTAGAAAAAAAACTTGCCAAGGAAAACACAACCAAGGAGAATGCAACCAATGACTAAAGACCATGATGTAGTAATTATTGGAGCAGGTCCAGCAGGTCTTGCTTGTGGACAGTATAGTGCCAGAGCCGGCCGAGACACAGTTATGATTGAAGAGCTTTCAACTGGCGGTCAAACCATGATTATAGATGAGATTGAAAACTATCCTGGTCTTGGTAAGATTACAGGTTTTGAGTTGGCACAGAAGTTTGAAGCTCAAGCTGAGGCCTTTGGTTGCGCCACTGTTTATGCATCGGTATCTGAGATTAAACTCCAAGAAGACGGCACCTTTGTTCTAAAAACTAGCGATGGCGATTACAGAGCAAAAGCTGTTATACTTGCAACGGGAGCCAAGCATAGAAATCTTGGAGTTCCGGGAGAGACAGAACTTGCAGGCCATGGCGTGAGCTATTGTGCAACATGTGATGGCCCATTTTTTAGAGATAAAAAAATTCTTGTCTGCGGTGGTGGAGACAGCGCTTGTCAAGAAGCTATGTATCTTGCGAAACTCACCTCTGATATCACAGTTTGTCATAGAAGAGATAAATTCCGTGCGCAGGCTTCAATTGTAGAAGCAATGAGAAAAACAGCGGGAATTAAGACCTTAATGAACACTATTGTTCTTTCCATCAATGGAGAGAATAACAGGGTTAAGTCCGTAACCTTCCTTAACAAGGAAACGGGAAATCAATACACAGAAGACTATGATGGAGTTTTTGTTTTTGTTGGAAACAACCCACAAACACAGCTGGTTCCTTTTTGCCAAAAGGATGAAGCTGGATACGTCAAAACCAACAAAGAAATGATGACAAATATTCCTGGTTTGTTTGCGATTGGGGATGTGCGAGACACCCCATTTAGGCAAATTGTTACAGCTGCCGCCGATGGTGCTGTTGCAGCCCATTATGCCAACGAGTACATAGACCAGCACTTCTAATCCACACTAAACAAAAGAAGCTATGTTAAATTTTATTCACGCTAATATCCCCTTAAAACAAAAGAAGATATGTTAAATTTTATTCGCGCCAATATCCCCTTAAAACAAAAGAAGATATGTTAAATTTTATTCGCGCTAAAATTTAACATATCTTCGCTATTCGGGTAAAGTGGATTTGAACCACCGACCCCTTGGTCCCGAACCAAGTGCGCTAGCCCCTGCGCTACTACCCGATAAATTGCAAGATAAACAGCCAAAATAGACTGTCTTTTTGCCCTTGAACTATAGGGTTTTTGATTTGACCTGTCAATGCTGAACCCATGCCAGTTCAATGCTGGCGGCAGTGCTAGTTTTGATTGACACTACACACAATATAATGATATTTTTGTATGGAGTGTCCAATTTTGGACTAAGTTATAAAACTATATTATTAAAAGAGGTCTTCCATGGCAGATAAGAATGTCCCTTCAGAAGAAGTAAAGAAAGAAGAAAAAAACACAACACTGAAGGTAATGGAAACAAAACCCAAAAAGGCAAAAAAGAATAGCGAACCTTGGACTGCAAAGAGAATTATAACAACCGTTGTTATTGCAATTCTTGCACTTTTGATGATTGGTGGTCTTTACTACATCATCATTATGATTTCCCAAAGCAAGAGTGAAGATTCAAATGCTTGGGGTTACTACAACGGGAAAGCAATCAAGATTGAAACCAATAACGTATTCTACAATACGCTACTAAATGACAGTAATTTCCAGACCGCTTATGTTAATGGCGACTATTCTACTCTGATGCAAAGTTACTACTCAGCTTATCAGCAGCAGGTTATCTTCACAGCAATTTCTGAAGATGCCCAAGCAGCAAAGATTGCCGCTCCACAGGAATTGGTCAATAAATTGATTATTTCTGCTGGCATCTATAACGATTCTGATGGTAACTTCAGTGAAGAAACCTATAAGTCAACTGCAGAGTCTTCTAGAATTCTCGTCAATTCTTATTACACAAGCATCTATCCATATCAGGTAGTTCTTTCAGACTACAGCTCTGTTATTGTTTCGGATGCAGAGAAAGCTTTTGTTTCTGAAATTGCTGGCAAATCAAGATCCTTTGAATACTTTGTTGTAGATTACAACGCTTATCCAAATGACCTTGCAGCAGAATATGGAAAAGCAAATGCAGATCTCTTTAAGAGTGTAAGCCTTTCAATGATTTCCAACTC
>CAVKHB010000212.1:0-2754 GCA_963656005.1 Coriobacteriaceae bacterium | reverse complement strand
GGTTGTAACTGACCTCAGAATGCCAAAGATGTCCGGAATGGACCTTCTTAAGCGAATTTATACTACTTATCCTACAATTCCGGTCATTGTTTTAACTGGCCATGGTACCATTGAAGAAGCAGTTGACGCCATGCAAAATGGTGCGGTGGACTTTTTAACTAAGCCAGTTAACCTAGACCACCTTTCTGTCTTAATAAAAAAATGTTTATCCAACAAGGATCTTGCAGACAAGAACAAAGAGCTTACACGAGAACTTGATGCTTTAAAACTTCGCAATGAATATACCAAGATTATTGGAAAGAGCCAGAAGGTTGTAAAACTATTGGATACCATCCAGAGGATTGCTGGTTCAAAGGCAAGTGTCTTAATTACAGGTGAAAGTGGTGTTGGTAAGGAACTTGTTGCTCAGGCTATAGTTAACTATTCAGACAGAAGAGATAAGCCTTTTGTTAAGGTTCATTGTGCGGCTCTTACTCCCAGTCTTTTGGAAAGCGAATTATTCGGTCATGTTAAGGGTGCCTTCACTGGCGCTATTGCAGATAAAAAAGGCCGTTTTGAAATGGCTGATGGTGGCACTATTTTCTTAGATGAAATTGGAGAAATTGATGCTAATACTCAAATTAAGCTATTGCGAGTATTGCAAGAGCATGAATTTGAGAAGGTTGGTGGAGAGAAAACCATCAAAACAGATGTTCGTGTAATTGCTGCTACAAATAGAAATCTTGAAGACGAGATTAAAGCTGGGCGTTTTAGAGAAGATTTATACTATAGACTTAACGTAGTTAGGCTTGAGGTTCCACCGTTGAGGGAGCGCAAGGAAGATATTTATCTCCTTATTACAGAATTTCTTAACCAATTTAATCAGGAAAATGGTAAACACATTGAAGGCTTCTCCAACGAGGCTAGAAATAAGATTGTCAATTACGATTGGCCTGGGAATATTAGAGAGCTTAGAAATTGCGTTGAAAGTGCTGTTGTTATGTGTAGGGGTAAGGTAATTGAGGCAAGTGACCTACCTCTTAATATTCAACAAGCCTCAAGCGATAGTTCTGTTGAAATTCCTATTGGCAGTACCATGGAAGATGCAGAAAAAGCTATGATTCTAGCTACCATTGCTCATTGTAATGGGAACAGAACCAAGGCTGCCGAGGTCTTGGGCATTGGCAGAAAAACGCTACTTAGAAAGCTTCAGGACTACGAGGCATCTAAGTGAATGAAACTCAAATTTATGAAATCTTTGACCAAGATGGGCTTCTCTGTAACAGTTTAGATTCGTACGAATTCAGAGAAGGTCAGCTGAAAATGGCATTAGATGTTCTGCAATGCTACAAAAACAACAGTATAGGAGCCATTGAAGCAGGTACTGGTATTGGAAAGAGTTATGCTTATTTAGTGCCTGCAATCTTGCATACTTTGGAGGCTAGGGGACGTAGCTTTGAGGATAAAACTGAAAAGGAAGAATCTAGCACTTCAAATGGCAAAGTAACAGCAGATGAGCGTACCGTAATTGCAACCTCAACTGTCAATCTTCAACGTCAATTGATGGATAAAGACATCCCAACCTTGTTGAATATTTTGGGCGTGGATTGCTCTGTTGCCTTTGCAGTTGGAAGGGCTCATTATCTTTGTCTTAGACGTCTTGCTTCAGAAGTAGAAAGTAATGCTTTATTCCAAGACGATTTATCTTCTGAAATTATGCGCATCAACAGATACGCAAATGAAACGGAAACGGGGCTCAGAGAGGATTATCCTAATCATATAGACAGCGGAGTTTGGAACTCTGTTTGCTCAGATGCAGATTTTTGCATTTCCGGTAAGTGCCCGTTCTACAATAGGTGCTTTTACTTTAAGGCAAAAAGAAAACTTCTGGATTCCTCAATTATCGTTTGTAATCACCATCTTCTTTTTGTGGACAGCCACGCTAGATACATGGATGAGATAGGCTATGAGGACGATGCAGTGCTTCCAGGCTTTAAGCATCTTGTCATTGATGAAGCCCACAACATTGAACGAACGGCTACTGACTTATTCACTAATTCCTTCTCTAGCTATAATTTAATGCGCCAACTCAGCTATATTCAAGACAGAAAGCAGTCCCGCAATGGTGGCTATGGTCACCTTCTTGACGACCTCTTACCTTTTTGCACGGAGCGCGCTTTGTACGAGCAAATTCTCACCGCCTACGACCTTCTCAAGGAGCGTTGTGAGACGCTGAATTTGATTTTCACAGACATCCTCAATTCTCGCCACGAGGTTCATCTCCTTTTGGACGATACAAATGCAAAAGAAATCTTCAACGCTGGGGGAGATATCACAACCCAAGTTGTGGCCGCCGGAGAGGGCTTAACTGCAAAGCTGTCCGATTTCTACATGAAAATTAAATCCAATGACGAAGCTGTTCTAACTAAAGCCGATGACCTTAAGGTTCATATCTCTAGGATTCTAGACCAAATATCATTTTTTAAGAATTACGTTCAATGTAAGGATTTAAACGAGGGTATCAATTACTTAGAGCTTCAGAAAGTGGGTAAGGGCAAATACGTTTTCTTTAATCAGGCTCCACTAGAAGTAGCCTCAATCTTATCCGATGCTCTCTTTAGTCCTCTTTCTTCTGTAGTTTGCACCAGCGCAACCATGAGCCTGAACGATGATTTTGCCTATTGGTGTTCAGATATTGGACTTCCAATAGATGGCAAGAGCTTTATTCGTAAGGTTTATACCTCTCCGTTTGATTATAAAAACAGGCTCATGCTC
>CAVKHB010000211.1:0-2758 GCA_963656005.1 Coriobacteriaceae bacterium | reverse complement strand
CTTTTAGCCGGAAAGGCAAAGCCAAGATTTATGAAGGCAGTTTTGCAAAAACCTCTCTAAGTTCTAAATAAAAAAGCCGTCTAGGACAAAGCCCAGACGGCAAAACCAACAATTTTCAATTAGTTCATGTATTGTCTGTTGTAAGCTGTTTGCATAAGCTCAAGAACGCTCTTTAATTGGAGCTTCTCAAGATTTGCAAGGTATTCTTTCCATACAGCATCATTGTTTACATCAAGTGTTCCTACCATAAACTTGACAGCACTCTGGCGGATGAAGTTTGCAAGTTCAACTCTTATTGTGTTGTACTTTTCGTTTTCTTCAGCAGTGTACTTGAGAGTAGGTACTTGAAGTTCTTCATGAGCATAAGGCTTATAAAGGTTTGCTGTCTCATCATAGAGAGTCTTTTCGTTGTTCTCTGAAAGATAATAAGCTGGATTGTCTTGTGAGATATCCTCTAATGCTAGACCGTTCTTAAGTTTGTAGGACATTGAGCCACAAAGAACCTGAATCCAAGTTGTGTTCTGTGGATCTTTGTCATTCCACGGTGTAAGTTCTTGCCATACTGCAGGTTTTCCATCAAGACCAACCTGTCCTGCTGTTGCCCATTCCCATGCTGTGCCTTCAAAGCCGTTTCTTTGTTCAAGTAAGCCCTGTTCTGAGAACATATAGTCAAAGTAACGGATAATGGCATCTGCATATTCGCAATCAGCAGAAATGACTAATGCGCCAACGCTTGGGTTCTGGAAGAAGTTAGCAGCTTCCTGTACGCCGTTAGGTCCCTTAAGAGGAGCAATTGCTCTGAAGTTTTTGAAACGTTCTCCACTAATGGATGTGAACTGGCCTCTCCATCCACCGGTTGCAAATGCTACAGTTGGTTCGCTTGAGCTTTCAACAAGCTGTGTCAGCTGGTTTGAATCTTGGGTAAATGAACCGTTGTAGATGAGACCTTCTTTGTAGAGTTTTGCAATGTAAGCAAGACCTTCTCTGTAAGCATCCTTGTTTACAATGGTATCAACCTTGTTTCCATCCATTAAGAAGCCAAGACCACTGATTGAACTTGAGTTAATGTCTGTTACCAAATCGCAGTAGATGAATGCGTTAAGAAGATATCTTTCAAGGTTGTCACTCCATCCTACAATTGAGCCAGCAAGTGGGATTTCGTCTGCTTTTCCGTTGCCGTTAGGATCTTTTGTCTTGATTGCTTTAAGAACTTCATAGAACTCATCTGTTGTGGTTGGAACTTCAAGTCCAAGTGCATCTAAGAATGGCTGATAAACAAACATCTTTGCTTGGTTGGAGCAGTGGAAGCATCCCTCAAGTCTTGGAAGAGAGTAGATGTTTCCGTCAATGTTTGTCATGTAGCCCTGAGCCCCTGGGAAGTCTTCCAAAGCTTTCATCATGTTTGGCATCCATTCCTCTGAATAGTATTTATTTAAAGGAAGGAAAAGATGTTCTTGTGAGCCGTAGGTTGCTTCGAGATCACCTGAAATACCAAATCCAAGGAAAGCATCTGGGTAGTCGCCAGAGGCAAGTGTTAGATTGATTTTTTCATTTGCTGTTTGCTCTGGAACCATGATGAAGTTGACATAAACATTTGTCTTTTCTGCCATGTATTTTGAGAATTCGTTTGTATTGAAATCTTCTACACATGGAGCCTGAACAACCATAATGTCAACCGTAATGGGAGTTTCAACTATTGGGTAAGTCCCGTTTGGAGTGTACTTTACCTCAGTAGTCTTTTTCTCGGTTGCGCTCTGTGCAAAAATGAAAGATGTGCACATCAAAGCAACAAGTAATAAAACGATTACTTTTTTCATAAAAACCTCCTAAAGTTTTTAGATTTAAAATATATCAGAAAGGCTATTAGCCCTTAACTGAACCAATTAAGACGCCCTTAACAAAGAAGCGTTGTACAAACGGATATGCAACTAATAGTGGCAAACTTGCAACAACAATAACTGCATATCTGACAGTTTGGCTTAAACCTTGATACTTGGCAGCGGCGGCAACGTCACTCATCATGCTTGGGGTTGAACTGTTGATAATCAATATGTTTCTGAGAACAATTTGTAGCGGATACAGGCTTTTATCTTGTAGATATAAAAGGGCATCCATGTACTTATTCCATTGCGCGACGGCATAGAACAACGATAAAACAGCTATTATTGCACCTGAAAGCGGAAATACAATCTTGAAAAGGAATGCAATATCAGAACAACCATCTATTTGTGCTGCATCATACAGTTCATCTGTTATGTTTTCTTTCAAGAAGGTTCTAGTTATTATGACGTTCCAAACAGTGATGGCATTGGGAAGAACCATTGCCCAAATTGTGTTGTACAGTTTGAGGTTTTTGACAACAAGGTACAGTGGTATCATTCCGCCGGAAAACAACATTGTTATTAAAATAAAGGTTGTAACTATGTTTCTTCCATAAAATTCTTTTCTTGAGAGCGGGTAGGCTAGGAACATTGTTAGCATAACTGAGATGAAAGTTCCCACTATCACGTACAGTAATGAATTTTTATAACCTATCAGGATGTCTTTATTCTTAAAAACCGCCTTGTAAGCCTCTACGTCTGGATCAACGGGCCAAAGCCAAACTTTATTCTGTACTACCTTTTGAGCATTGCTAAAGGAACAAGATAAGATGAAGACAAGAGGATATAATACAATCAAGAAACAGAAAATAAGAAATAAGCTATTGATAACACGGAAGACTTTGTCTGCACCCAATTCCTTAGGACGTAAGCTTTTG
>CAVKHB010000210.1:0-2761 GCA_963656005.1 Coriobacteriaceae bacterium | reverse complement strand
TCACAAGAGACGATACTCTTGGAAACGGCTTCGCAGATGCTCTTAAGAACTGTCAGGTAGACATGCTCTTTGGTGTTGGTTGGACAGGTTCAACCCTTGACCCATACAACCTCATGGAAGCTTATACTTCAGAGTCTTATCAGTATAACCCAAGCTGGGATACAACAAAGGTATCTTTGACAATCAATATCCATGGCACAGATTACACAACTTCAGTCAGCGACTGGAACGCAATCATGCTTGGCGAAAAGAAGACCGTTAAGAGCGCAGACGGCACATTGGTTGAGTATTCTTGCGGTGATGCAGACAATGATCCAGAAGCTAGACTTGACATCCTTGCAGCACTTGAAATGGCAGTCTTGATGACTTACGAAGAAATCCCAATCATGGGCGCTTCTTCAGCAAGCCTCAGAGGTATGCAGATTCAGTACTACACAGAAGACTACATCTTTGGAATGGGTCGTGGCGGACTTAAGTATTACACCTACAATTACACAGATGCTGAGTGGGATGCATATTGCAAAGCTCAGAACTATGTATTGAAGTACAACTAGGTCTAAACTCCTTGTAAATTCACAGCTTCACCAGTGCCTCAAGCACTGGTGAGGCTTTTTATAGTAATACACGGGCGCTGGTTCCTAACCCGTTCCTACGCATTACCATAGAGAGAGGTTGATTATGGTTAAGTATGTCATAAAGCGTATTTTACTTATGCTTCTGACGTTTTTTGTAATTATATCGGGATGTTTCCTCCTTATTAGATTGCTCCCAAATATTCCGGCACAGCAGTTTGGTAAGGATATGTCCTTGGTTCTACAGCGTAGAGTTCGCCAAGGGCTTGTGGATGCAAATGGAAACACAATCCCTTTAATGCAACAGTATTGGAATTTCATAACTAGAACCTTGTTTACAGGAGACTGGGGTGTCAGTGAATCTTTGTATATTGGTCAAGATTGTATGCAAATCTTCCTTAGCAAGCTTCCTGCAACAATTCTGTTGAACGTTTATGCAATGGTTTTTTCCGTTCCACTTGGACTTCTTTTGGGAATTTATGCTGCCCTTAAGAAGAATAAATGGCAAGACCACGTAATTTCTACTGGAGTTATGGTATTTGTTTCTGTTCCAAGTTACGTTTACGCCTTCTTGGTTCAGTATTTCTTGTGTTTTAAACTCAAGTTATTCCCACTTGTCATGAACAGTGGAACCAATTATTTCACTTGGTCAATGTTCCGTTCAATGTTGCCAGCCGTCATTTCTTTGGCCTTTGGTTCTGTTGCTGGCTTTGCTCGTTACACTCGTGCCGAGTTAACTGAGGTTCTTACAAGTGAATATCTTCTTCTTGCAAGAACAAAGGGTCTTACAAAGGCCCAGACAACAAGAAGACATGCACTTAGGAATGCAATGGTTGTCATCCTTCCAATGATTATTGCTGAATTTATTGGAATTATCGGAGGATCTCTTATCATTGAGAATATATTTGTTGTTCCTGGTGTTGGTCCTCTCTACGTCAACTCAATTACTGCTTTGGACTACAACTTCTTCATGCTGTTGTCTGCTTTCTACACCATAATTGGTTTGGCTTCAGGAATTCTTCTTGATTTGAGCTATGGATTTATTGATCCACGAATTAGAATAGGGAGTAAGGCAAATGGCAAATATTGATTTCCAGCACATTCCAGCAGAAAAATTTAGATTTACCAATTCCCGTTCTAGTAGTGACGAGAAATTTAAAACGAAGCAAATTGGTTATTTTGAAGACGCTTGGAATCGTTTTAGAAAGAATAAGAGTTCCATTGTTGCAACAATTATCATTGGAATTCTCATCCTTTATGCTTTATTGGTTCCAATGTTCTGTGAAACCACTTATTCCAAGAGTCTTACAGACACAACATATCTAACTTACACAAAACTTCTACCAAAATTGAAAGGCTTTGAGTGGCTAGGTTGGGATGGATGTCAGAAAGTTGAAATGACAGACTACAACCTTAATTACTACAGGGCAATTGAAGCAGAAACAGGTTATGATGTTGTCAGACAGGTACACAGTTCTACCGTTTCCGCAGAAGGGAAAACCCTTTATTCCGCAAAACTGGACAGTTATACCGCCAACGGTTTCATTTACATGACTTTGACTCAAGCTCAATACGACAGCATTCAAGCTTGGCAAAATGAATCTGGAAAACAGGTAATTTATCCTGCCATCAAGACAAAGAATGTAAGTGATGCAAATATTTGGTACGAGGCAAACTCAAAGGGTGTTGCAATTCTTGATAAAGATGGAAATTTCACAAACGTTTACAAGACAAGTGGAAATGACGGCAACTACAGTTCTTTGAGAATTGAAGGAGACCCAGGCCTTGAGGATCCAACGGCCTCTAACCGTTATAGATATGCAACCGTAACAGGAGATTCTTCTTCTGTCTCTTATAAGTGTCGTGTCTTTAAGTATACTTATTTTGAGTATAGATATGGATTTGAACCTAGTTTTGTCTTTGGTACAAACTCCCTTGGACAGGATATTTTCACACGTTTAGCACAGGGTGCAAGATTCTCCTTCATCTTTGCAATTGCAGTTTCAATTATCAACCTCTTCATTGGTTCTTTGTATGGTGCAGTTGAAGGTTACTACGGTGGTACTCTTGACCTTGTTATGGAAAGAATTAGCGATATTCTTGTAGACATTCCTTTCATGGTTGTTGCAACTCTATTCCAGTTGCACTTGGCAAAAAAAGTGGGGCCAGTATGGAGCCTTCTATTTGCC
>CAVKHB010000209.1:0-2768 GCA_963656005.1 Coriobacteriaceae bacterium | reverse complement strand
GATGAATACTTCATGGACAGTGTTTTTAAGGCCGCCATTGATGATTTTCCAGCAATGGTTACTAAACTTCCGTCTTGGTATTTTGCTGTAAAAAGTAGCTATAAGCTCATGTGCGAGCAGGCTGGAGTAACTTCATTAACAGCCTACGGCCTTCAAGCTAACGATAAGCTAATTGGACCTGCTGGGGCTCTTTTAAGGTACGTAAAGGAGACTTCTAAGAGTTCTGTCAGTTATTTGACAGATTACAAAGTTGACGCCCAGGATTCTTATGTCTTTATGGACGAGTCTTCAAGACGCAATCTTGAATTATTCAACAATTTGTTTGATGGCTCGGCTAGATATTCTTTGTTTGACACAATAAATAGAACAAGAACCAGTGGTGGAAGTAGGCTTCTTAAGAACTGGTTAGCCTTCCCATTGAGAAATTTAAATGAAATTCAACTACGCCAAGAATGGGTAAAGTTTCTCTATTCCAATTCAACCGAATTATCAAGAGTTCGTGAGGCTATATTCTCTTCAAGAGATTTAAATAGACTGACAACAAGAATCCTTGTAAAGCGTGCTGTCCCGCATGACCTTGTTGGTATAAAACAGACTATTTCTGCGTTCTTTGGTTTGATTTCTGAGCAATTTGATAAATATAGGACATTGTTTGAGGTAAATTTGACAAATGAGTCTCTATCTCAAGTTGCCGCTTACATGAATGAAATTCATAAAGCCATCAACGAAGATTGCCTTGGACAGTTCTCAGAAGGTGAGGTAATTCTCTCAGGTTATGATGCTCTTTTAGATGAAAAAAGAGCTTTAAAAGACCATGGGGGTGAGTTATTAAAAGCCTATATAGAAAAAGTAAAAGCTGAAACTGGTCTTACAATTGTAAAACTTGGTTACAACAAGATTATAGGTTATTTCCTTGAGGTTCCAAAAGGACAGGTAGCTAAAGTCCCAGCAACGTATTATAGAAAGCAAACTCTTGTAAATGGGGAGCGCTTTACTTCTGATGAGCTTATTAAGTATGAAAAAGAAATGCTCACCGCTAGTGCCACTGCAGAGGAAAGGGAGCGATATTTATACAACGAGCTTCTAAATAAAGCCTTAGAGCTTAGTCCAGTATTAAATGCAATAGGTCATTTCTTAAATACCATTGATGTCTACCAAAGTCTTGCAAGTGTTGCCGTTGATTCTGCCTTTGTTTGTCCTACCGTTACGGAGGACGATATTCTTGAAATTACTGATGGCAGACATCCTGTTGTAGAAAAACAACTTGGGCCTGGAAAGTTCGTTGCTAATAGCCTAGATATGCACACAAGATTCTGTTTAATAACAGGTCCAAATATGGCTGGAAAATCCACCTTCCTTAGACAGAATGCTCTTATAATCCTCTTGGCTCATATTGGAAGTTTTGTACCGGCAACCAGTGCTAAGATTGGTCTTGTTGACAAGGTGTTTTGCAGGGTTGGTGCCATGGATAATCTTGCTAGAGGGGAGTCTACGTTCCTTTTAGAGATGCAGGAAACAGCCTTTATTTTACGCACCTGTACGGCAAGATCTTTTGTGATTGTGGATGAAATTGGAAGAGGAACGAGCACTCAGGATGGAATGTCCATTGCCTATGCTGTAATGAAAGATCTCATGGCAAAGGGGCCAAAGACACTTTTTGCAACGCATTACCACGAGCTTACCTTGATGGATACCTCTTCAATCAGGCTTCTTACGTTGGAGGTTCTTGAGCAAAACGGCTCTGTTACCTTCTTAAGAAAGGTTAAAGATGGTGTTGCTAATTCTAGCTACGGTATACATGTTGCTAAGATGGCAGGAATTCCTGCATCCGTAATACGGGATGCAAAAAGTTTCCAAAACCGTCATTTTGCCGATTATTCCATGAGCCAAACGAGCCTTTTTACAACAGAAGGCTCCAAAGAGGACAGTACGCAGCAGAATACGCAAATGGACAATACAAAAGCTAAGGCCGCCCTTGACTTGGCCAGTGAGATACTTCATGCTGATCTTGACCATCTGACACCCGTACAGGCCATGATTTTACTTTCCACATTAAAGGAGAAGGCGACTGAAATAGATGCTAATTGACCGCTGCTTGATTTGTGACAACGTTTGCGACTCCCACAACTTCCTTTGCCCGTCCTGCCTTGCCACGCTTGAAAGCGAAATGTTCAGCACCTTCATGGCCACTTGCCCAAGTTGTTTTTATCCCATAATTAGTCCTGAATACCGATGTCCTAGATGTTTAAAATCCCCAGTTTCTTCGGGCTGCGCCTTTCCAGTTTACTGTGTCTCCACCTACGATGGAAACTTATCCTATACTGTTTTACAACGTTTTAAGTTCAGAAATGATAAGAAATTAGCAAAAGTAGTTGCTCTTATGCTTGAAAAGGGGCTAGATAAACTAGATAGCCAGCGCAAAGCCGTTATAGTTCCCATACCTTGTAGCAAAGCAAGTTTAAGAAAGCGTGGTTGGGATCAAATGAAAGAGGTATCTAAGTATCTGAATAGAGAAGTGTTAGATTTACTGACAGTATCGACTAATTCTAAAGTTCAACAGAAATTACTGGATAGAACTAATAGAATGAAGAAAGACACCAAACGCTTTGAGTTGTCTAAAAAATATAACATAAAGGATTTGTTGGAGAGACTTAAAGGACGCCAAATTATTTTAATTGATGATGTATCAACAACCTTTAGTACTTTAACGGCCGCCTATGAAGCTTTAAAAAAAATAGGCTTTGAGGATGTAAAAGCCGTTGTTTGGC
>CAVKHB010000208.1:0-2772 GCA_963656005.1 Coriobacteriaceae bacterium | reverse complement strand
GGTACCAACTGGCCTACTTTCATGTGATAAGGCAGGCGCTTTGGATCCGGATATTTGACCGTAGGCCTGTTGATTACGACCAATTCTTCGGCTCTAGGGATTTCCACACCCTCTCTCAAGTGTCCAATGATTTCGTCCATCATCAAAAGTACAGGCGTTCTGTATTTTTCGGAGAGATTAAATGCTCTTATTGTAAGAAAATAAGCCTCCTTGACAGAAGAAGGACTTAACGCAATCACCGGGTGATCTCCATGGGTTCCCCAGCGAGCCATCATCATATCCCCCTGTGACGGCGAAGTTGGCATTCCTGTTGATGGGCCCATTCTTTGAACATCTACCACCACCAATGGAATCTCTGCCAAAACGGCATATCCAAGATTTTCTTGCTTA
This sequence comes from Coriobacteriaceae bacterium, assembly GCA_963656005.1. GTDB lineage: Bacteria > Spirochaetota > Spirochaetia > Sphaerochaetales > Sphaerochaetaceae > UBA9732. The sequence continues at coordinate 2,382 of CAVKHB010000208.1, read as the reverse complement.
AGTGAGAAGCCCGGGCCACTAGTGGCTGTCATTGACTTTACCCCGGCAACGGAACCCCCAATGGCGCAGGCAATTGACGCAATCTCGTCTTCCATTTGGATAAATTTGCCTGCTTCCTGAGGAAGTCTAAGAGCGCAAAGCTCTGCAATTTCAGTTGAGGGAGTGATAGGATAACCTGCATACAGCCTCATTCCAGCTGCAATGGCTCCCTCTACAACGGCTTCATTTCCCTGCATTAATACGACTGAACCCATTGCTCCACCTCCACATCTTTTTCATCAATGTAAATTGCATAGTCTGGGCAGCGAAGCTCGCATAACCCACACAAGATACACTCTGTTCCCTCTTTGCGCTGGACTTTATCGCCAACCATTTCAAGGGCGCCCTTTGGGCAAAAGGCTGCACAAATGCCACAACCTTTACACCATACTGAGTTGATTTTCAACTCTTTTTGGGTATCCATTAGAAACTCCTCAAGGATTTCTGCTTTTGCAAAAACCTCTCTTATATCCTTATAAGGTGAGGTTATCACCTAGTTGCCACAATTTCAAACACTTTATATCTGTTGTTTACCACAACATTTTTGTTGTAGTATAATGCCCACAAGGAGCCTTTATGAACTTTCTAAATCTTGAATATTTCCTAGTAGTGGCCTCAGAAGGCAACATTACCAGAGCGGCAGAGTTAATTAATGTATCGCAACAAGCGCTAAGTAATTCCATAGCTAGATTGGAGAAAGAGCTGAATTGCAAATTGTTTGAAAGGAAGAAAGAACTTGAGTTAACCTATGCGGGGAAACAATTTAAGATATCGGCTGAAAAAATATTAGACATTAAACACCAGACGCAGACTGTCTTGGACGAGATTGGCGAGGGCGGACGTGGAGAGCTGCGTATTGGCATTAGCTATACCCGTGGCCAAGCCATTTTGCCGTTGCTGCTTCCGGCTTTCAGTAGAAAATATCCTTTGGTGGAGTTGCACGTGACGGAGGGAAGCACCCATGTGCTGGAAGAAGATCTAGACCGTGGGCGAATTGACGTGCTCATTGGCTTTGCGCCCTTTATGGTAGAGAGTGCCGAATACACGGAGCTGATGAAAGACCACATGTATCTTGTTTTGCCCAAAACCCTTATTGCACAAACTTTTGGGGATAAAGCCCAAAACCTCTTGGAGGAATATAAGCGCAATATGGATATCTCTGTGTTCAAAGACCTCCCCTTTGTCCTCCTCAGAGAAGGAGATCGTATTCGTGCCATTGTGGATCGCGAATTCTATGCAAAAGGCCTCAAGCCCCAAATAAAGCTGGAGACCCAAAACATCCAAACCGCCTTTGCCTTGGCCAGTGAAGGCATGGGGCTTACTGTATGCCCAGAACTATATCTTGGAAGTTCATACGTCACTTCAGGCATGTCCAAATCCATTGTGAGGAAAAAAGTTGACGTGCTCCCCTTCTCCAACAGCGACAACCAAGATGTCATAGCCATAGGCTACAACCGCGAGCGCCATCTCAGCCGCTTTGCCATTGACTTTATCAATGCCGCCCTAGAGACCTTTGGTAAAAATTAACTTTTGGACCCCCTTTGCCCTTGATTTCAACTTTTTTTGCATGAAAAACCACAATCTTTCACTTTTTCATTAAAAAATTCAATAAAAACATCAAAAAACTACTTTTTTCATTGAAAACAAGCTTCTCAAAACTTGCTAATTCGCTGTTCATCGAGCACATTTGACTTGTTGGAGGAGGCCGTGAAAGAACAGCTCAAGAAATTAAAAGAAAAATCTCTCAATTTAGAGTGTTTGATGCGAGAGATTGCTTTAAGGCAACGGACCTCGAACATAGACGGAAATCTTCAAATTCTAAAGGCAAACGGCAGGTTGAATCTCTACCAATATTTTGATAGCAAGTCAAAAACTCACTATTTAAAAAAATCGGAGTCTAAACTAATTGCAGCTCTTGCGCAAAAGAAATATGACCAACAAGTGTACAGTGTAGCAAAGGCAAAGAAGGAAGCCATTGACAAGTGCATTAAGGTTCTACGGAAAGAAGAGGTTTTGTTGGATTTAAGAAAGGTTTATGAGGCCTTTCCTAAGCAGCTCAAAGCTGTAATAAAGCCAATAGAACAATTGGATGATGCTTATGCAAAACAATGGCAGAAAACAAATTACGCAACAATGGGAAGGCAAGTTAACACGAATCTCCGCACAAAAAAAGGCGAGTTTGTACGCTCAAAAAGTGAGCTCATTATTGCTAATAAGCTCTATGATGCAGGTTTGCCCTATCACTATGAGACGCTCTTTATGAAGGATCAATTCATAGCTTATCCCGATTTCTTTATTCTTAATCCAAGGACCAGAAAGGAGTTTTATTGGGAGCACTTTGGG
>CAVKHB010000207.1:0-2780 GCA_963656005.1 Coriobacteriaceae bacterium | reverse complement strand
AATATGTTACATTTATGTCACAATCGAAGCAATTTTTGCAAAACGTGACATTGGCTAGTGGAAAAGGCCATGCAATTGGCAAGGGAACTGTACTAGTCAAAGAACCTACGCCAAGAAAGGCAATCTTTGAATTCAAACTTGTTGTCTAGAAATTTTGATACAAGCCCAATGAGGGAACCATTAAAGAGTGCACAAATCACAGTGCCAATCTTTATTCCCTCAAAATGCCAAAGCCCAAAGAAAGAGAAAGATAGGATTATACTTACAGCACAGCTTGTGCAATCATATATTGTTTTAAACTTGTTTATGTCCATTCCAATCTTTTTGGAAACCTCTTTAACAAAGAGTTCATAGACCTCTGGAGAAATGTAAGAATGAAAGAAAAGAGAAATACCAATTGCTCCGATGAACATTCCAGCTAAGTAGAGGACAATTCTAAGCCAAATGGCACTCGCATCAAGAGAATGAAAAATCAACATACAAAGATCTAGGGTAAAGCCATAGAGGACTGCAGTTATAAAAGAAAAGAAATAAGAAAGCTTAAATTTGCGAAGTATCAGTATCATTATAACCAAGAGAACAGCTTGCAAAGTGTACTCTGCCATGCCAAAGGTAAAGAATGAATAGGTAGGCGAAATCTTTAAATAGAGCAAATATGCCGGGGCAACTACCATGGAAACACCAAAGTTTGCTTTTTCCATGCAAGCAACGCTAAAGGCTACGAGAAACATGCCCAATATGTATGCAAGCTCGTTTGAGAAAGTTGGCTTCTTTGTCTCTATAGCATTCGCAAAATCAGAATTGTCCATAATGCCTCCACGCTATCATGTGTGCTGCCGTACTACAAAGTGCGTGGTGCATCCATGTTAAACTACGCGAGCTGTGCGCCCATCATAAAAAAGAAAAAAGACCATTACAGGCCGAACTCTTCCTTTAGCAGATACGGCTGCAAGCAGAAGTTTAAATCCCGATACTCAGACAATACCTCTTTATAAAAAGTTTGTCCACAAGTAAAAAAAAGTCGCTCGGAATTTATTATATAGTTCATTTTTCCTTGTTTTTAAGCTTATTTTGAAAACCTCTAAAACAATATTGCAGTGGCAATTGAGAAGTAGAGTAGCAAGGATAGGGCATCAACTATAGTTGTGAGGAAAGGACTGGCCATGACGGCAGGGTCAAAACCAACTTTCTTTGCCAGCAGTGGCAAGGTACAACCAATTAGTTTGGCTATCATTACTGTTACGCACATTGTCAGGCTTACCACAAGAGCCACCATAATGGTTACAGATTGGTTTCCAAACAAGAGGCCATCTACAAGCATTATCTTTGCAAAACAAGCCAAGGCTAGGGCAATTCCACACATTAAGGAGGTAGCAAGTTCCTTCATAATTACCTTCCAAATGTCTCTGAACTCCACTTCTCCCAAAGATAGGGCTCGTATGACGGTAACGGAGGATTGGGAACCTGAATTTCCGCCGGTGTCCATTAACATCGGGATAAAAGCAGTGAGGATGACGTGGACGGCTAGGGCGGTTTCAAAGTGCGTGATGATTAGACCTGTGAAGGTTGCACTTACCATGAGAATCATAAGCCATGGGATTCTGTGCTTGAAGAGCTCCAAGGGGGAGGTGCGCAGATAGGTTTTTTCGTAAGGCGTCTGACCTGACATGATGGTGATGTCTTCCGTGGCCTCTTGAACCATGACGTCCATGGCGTCGTCGAAGGTTACGATACCTACCATTCGGTCGTCGCTGTCTACTACGGGAAGGGCAAGTAAGTTGTACTTGGAGAGCATCTTGGCCACCTCTTCCTGATCCATCTTGGTGGTTACCTTGATGAGGTTTGTTTCCATGACGCTTTCTACTGTGGCATTATCGTCTTTGGCAAGCATTAAGCTCTTTGCGGAGACTATACCAAGAAGGCGATTAAAAGAGGATAGTACGTAGCAGGTGTAGATGGTTTCTTTGTCTACGCCTGTTTCTCTAATGCACTTGAAGGCTTCGCTGATGGTCATGTTGGCCCGTAAAGAGACGTATTCGGTGGTCATGATGGAGCCGGCCGAATTCTCTGGGTAGCGCAAGATTTCATTGATGTTGCGACGTTTTTCCGGGGTGACCTGTTTGAGAATTCTGCTTACGACGTTTGCAGGCATCTCTTCAACAATGTCTACAGTATCGTCAACATACATTTCATCCAAAACTTGTTTAAGTTCTGTATCCGAGAAGCCTTTTATAAGAAGCTCCTGATTTTCTGGATCCATCTCAACGAAAGAATCGGCAGCAAGAGCCTTTGGAAGAAGCCTAAACATGATAGGCAATTGTTCTTCTGTAAGGTCATCAAAGATTGCCGCGATATCTGATGGATTCATGGTGATGAGAATATCCTTTACTGAAGAATATTTCTTGTTTTCCACCAATGTTTTAAGAGTACTTTCCAATGTTGCAGTTTGTTGGACCATATGCAACCTCCCTGGCTTTGGGAAAAGTCAGAGTTGGAAGAGTCGCCAATGCAGAAAGATTGCGTTTATACTCGTGAGAAGGTCTCTATATGGAAGTGTTTCCGCATGAGAATTTTCTCGGAGAGTTTTTCGCCTAGTTCTTTGTCCCAAGGAGGTTTGTACCGAGCGGAACAGGATCTGGATCTGCATATAAGCTACTACTACCAGCTTCCATGACAATTCCTCCTTTTAGTGAAGACATTACAGGGCTCAAGACCCCGAAAAAGAGTATAACGAATCAGTCAATTGACTGCAAGATAACTATGAAGATAACTATGAAAAT